>JBPCXM010000040.1:0-5029 GCA_051008535.1 Pseudomonadales bacterium
GGGTCTTCCAGCCAGTATCCGCCAGGCGGTCTTGCCCGGTGTGCATTCATGCCGCTACTAAGCTCCGCGGTGTTGGAGAACAAGTAAGCGTCCATGATATCGGCTGTTGCCTGGCTCGCAGTAAAAATGGGGGCGAGGGAAACAGAGAACAGGCAGAGAAGCAGTAGCCGCTCACGAATAAATGGGAAATTCTTCATCGTGCTACCTCCGCGGCAAACGCTTTCAATTCTGAGAATCCGTACTGAATTGGTGGATCAAGCTGAACGCTGACCTTTTCACCCAACAACAACACGTGATCATCTTCCAGACGAACAACAACTTCGCGCCCCCAGGCCTGCGCCAGGGGGTTGACCTTCAATCGCACTGGGAATTCGACAATGCGTGAGCCTAGACTTTCAACGACGCCCTCGTGCCAAACACTGGCATGCATGGAGTTTGCGGACCGCACCCATACCGTTTGGTCAAGCGTTACGTCGTTCAAGACATTCTCATGGATGTAACCTTTGACAAACGTTGGCTTCGAGCCATGTACGGTGAGTACAGGTTGATACGGCGGTACCGTGTCACCTACCTTGAACAGCACACTTCCCACACGCCCCTCTATCTTCGCGTAGACGCTGAGTTCGGTTCGTTGCCGCTCTAAGTTCTGCTGTTGTTTAACCAGCTCCGCAATCTGCGCATCGATCGGGCGTTCTGGGGTCGTCAGCCTGGAATTTAGATCGTTGATTTTAGCCGCCGTTGACCGCTTCAAGGCCCGTTCGCGAACCTGCAGACTCGCTATTTCCTGTTGCACGGCTGACTCCCCGCTCGCAACGGCATTGCCCTCTCTGGTCATGCCATCAAGAAAACTACGGGCTGCACTTTCACGGGCGCGCAATCGCCTGATCTGACTGTCCAACTCGGTCGTCGCCGCCTGCAGGTCGGCTTGCAGTTGCACTATTTCGGATTGCATGGAAGCCCGGGCTTCGCGATTACCAAACTTAAGCGCCTGTATTCTTTCCTGAATGATTTGTAGCTCCGCCTCAAGATCTAAGCGCCGCACTTCGACGATCAAGTCCCCAGTGGCGACCTTCTGACCCGATACGAAACCATAGCTGACGATCTCAACTGGCGCTTTAAAGCGAATGGTTTGCTCTTGATCATCGGCGATGCCAAAGAACTGGGTGGAGTCTCCGGCGTAGTAAAGCGAGATAGCAACCATCGCACTCAATGCCGAAAGCCAGGCGAGAAGCAAGATCGCTTTTGGAACTCGGCTTTGCATGGCTAGTGTCCTACCTGGGTAATTCGTTGCGTGACAGCGTGCCATATAAAGCGCCTGGCAAGACGCGACTCGCCGCTAATGGCCTTAGTCCTTCGCAAGAGGCGCAACGAAGGCAGGCGTTTTATATGGCTCGCCCTTCGGGAGCTCACAGAAACCGCCACTACTTCGTTGCATTTCTTGCCAATATGTCCAATATTGCCTACGAAACGCGCCTCGTATTGGCGCTTTCTGTGAACTCTGTTATGCAACGAATTACCCAGGTAGGACACTATAAGTCCACCGTAGCCTCTTGCATCAGCACGTGCACCCCCTGCACGCTGCCAAGAGTACTGAGATCCTTTAACAAATCGTCGTGGAACAGACCATGCCGCAATTTGATATGGTAGGCGTAGTCGATGCGCAAGCCTTGCTCGATCTCGCGCAGGGTAATCAGCGAGAAAGCTTTACAATACTTGCGCATGATGGTCTCCATCGCGAACTTGTCATCCGATGCTGCCGTCATGCTGAAGCGCAACATGCCATCGAAATAGGCGTTCGGGCCCAAAGGTGAGTAATGGAGAAGAAGTGCCGCCAACGAAAACCCAAGCGTTCCAACCAGCGCAACCGCAAACGCGTAGGCCCCGCACGAGATACCGTTAGCTAGCCCTGCGAACAGAAAAAGAGTATCTCTTGGGTCCTTAAAGTTGGTACGAAAGCGGATGATTGCCATAGCCGCCATAATGCCAATGCCGCGCGCTAAGCTATCGCCAACCGACTGAATGACCATGGCAGCGATGATGGAGATCAGAATAACTGACTGCACGAAATTTCTTGAGTAGGAAAGTCCGCGAAAGGTTTTCTGATAGACGTAGGCCAATACCGTCGATAACACGAAGGCCATTAAGATCACATAGATCAGCGTCAATATGCTGGCGCTTTCGGTAGCCGCTTGCGCGGTTAAAGATTCAAACATTTCTTATCTCCATTTCCCAACTTATCTGCCGGGCGTATTTAGGCTACACAGGCAACCTCACCACAAGATTGTCGGAGCATCACCATTTGGTAAGGTGTAAGAAATGCCAGGTCTGGCGTGCTAACTCGTATTGCGAGAACCAAAACCCGGAGCCCGACCACTTAGCGTAACTGAGCCAGCGCACGGGTCTATTGTCGTGTCCGAATATCAGACATCAGGCTAGGCGAGGCGATTGTCGTTCAATATTAACGCTGGAGTCTAACCGAGGCGGAGCGCGAGGTAGCCTTGCTATTGCTCAAGGGCCTCAGCAGCAAGGAAGTAGCGGCAGTGCGCGGCAGCACTGAACGCACCGTGCGCGAACAAGCCCGTTCAGTCTACGCCAAGGCGGGACTAACCGGGCGCGCCGCATTGTCGGCGTTCTTTCTGGAAGACTTATTGGCGCCGATGGAGGGGCCTTGGTCGTTTTCGAAGAGTTAAAGCTGCCCGCTAATCTAAAATCGAGATTAGCTCTAGTTGATCGTAAGAGAGGAACAAGTAGCAGCCTTTGTTACGCTTTGACTTTTGACCAACATCAAACGCGATCATGATCCGCTCGATGCCATTGTGACGGATTGGTGCAATGCCTTCTGCTTTCGACAGATCGTAGTTGCCGTCGACGTTGACACGGCGTGGCGCATGGCTTGCGTTGCCGCTCCACAGCCATAACTTGAATTCTTCACCGTCTTTTTCTTGACGACTGATAATCAGATATCCTCCAAGCTTTGGATCAAACGCTATCGCGCGTATACCCCCCTTGTCTAGTGCAAGATAAATCGGATCATCCGCGAAATTCGGTGTTTCGTCGTTGTCAAACAATGTGTTTGGATTCTTTATCACGATGATCATAGCTTTGTCGTCAACCACAGGGCTGCGCAACCCAATCACCAATTCACCACTCGCCTTGTTGAAGCTAAGGCCTTCAATATTGAAACCGCCCGCGCCTTTGACATCCTTAACTCTGGCCGCGATCTTCAGTTGATCATCGAGCCTAACCATTGCGTTTCTAAGATCGACGAAGACGCTCACCTCAGCTAACCCGTTGCCATCAACTCTGAAACGCACTAGTTGCTCGCGCGCGATGGAGCGCTTGCCGGATTTTGCTCGAGAATGCGACGTGATCGCATAAACGAAACCCTGATTGTCGATCGTCACGGCTTCCAAATCGTTCAGTACGTCGCTGGATTCGCTTCCAGATGACCTAGAGAAAAGAGGTTCAATACGGAGCGGTTCAGTGGACAACATTAAATCATCATCGAGCGTAAGGATGTTTATCGGATGACTCTTCTCATCGTCGACGACCACAATACGCCCATCGGGCAGCTGTGCTAAACCCGACGGCTCGTGAACGATGTCGCACTGCCGACGCTGTTCAAAACCCAACATGTCTCCTGCGGCAGTGTGGCCGAAGTTCGCGGCGAGAGCAAACAGTGTGAGAACAAAACTGAACAAAGCCGCCACTCGTGCTGTCGCGGATTGTGATGTCAATTACCAGGCCTCACCGCTTGGGCGCAAATCAATCTCAAACGTCCATGCGGACTTTTCCTGTTGCGACAAGTGGTAAAATGTGTCGGCGATCGCTTCGGGTCTTAAGAAAAATCCATCGGGCTTGTCTTTAAACATCTCCCTTGTTCTAGGAATATCTATCACACCGTCAACGATAACCAGCGCGACATGAATGCCTTTGCTGCCTAACGATCGCGCCAGCGATTGCGTCAAATTTCTTTGCGCGGCTTTCGCTGCGCTAAACGCGCCAAAGTTTGCACCTCCTCGCAGCGAAGCGGTCGCGCCGGTTACAAGAAAACTGCCGCCGCCTTTTTCAATCATTGCTGGCGCTACCGCTTTAGACACAGCGAGCAATCCCAACGCGTTTATTCGCCATGCTTGCTCAAAATCCTCAAACGACGTTTCCAGCGGCGCACCAAAAACGCCGGAACCCGCGTTATAGATAACCACATCAGGCACGCCCAAATTCGTTACAATTTCTGAAAATGCGGCTTCAATAGATTCCGGGCTAGATAGGTCGCAAGAAAAAGGGCTGATATTTTCATTGCCCGCTGCATACTCTTGCATTCTATTAAAGTTTCTCGCCAGTATGGCGACTCGATATCCGGCCTGTACAAACTTGCTACAGAAAGCTAAACCGTTGCCGGGACCTACTCCTGCGATGATACATAAACGCTTTTGCATGATTAACAATGCTCCTAGTCGAAAAAAAGTGCAGCTTCTGATAGCGCAGCGCGAGCAACTCTTGCTTTGTTCGCTGGATGTTCCGTGTCCTCATAGCCGAAGGAGATACCGAACAACAGTTTATAATGCTCAGGGAGTGCCAATTCCTCACGCACGATATCGCAATGAAAGCTCAGTGAGGTCTGCGGGCAGCAGGCGATGCCGGCAGCGGTCATCGCCAGCATCAACGTCTGCGCGTACATGCCGACGTCGGCCGCCTCGCGAATGCCGAAGGGTTCTGGCAGAAACACGAAAGCCGCATGGGGCGCGTCGAAGAACTGAAAGTTACGCATAAAAGCGACGCCGCGATTAGCTTTGTCTTCGCGGGGAATCCCGAGGGCATTGTACAGTTGTTCTGCCGAGTCAACCTGCCGCTCCCGGTAAACACCTTCGTAGCGGCCGTCGTAGGGAAAATCCATCTGGATAACGCCGTTAGTCATAGCGTCGCCAATGCGCTTACGCAGGCGGTCGCAAGTTGCACCGCTGACGACTGCCGCCTGCCAAGGTTGGGTATTGCAATTAGACGGCGCTCGGTTGGCCGCGGTAAAAAC
>JBPCXM010000041.1:0-2520 GCA_051008535.1 Pseudomonadales bacterium
GCCCCGACCCGGTTGATCGCAGTTCGATTAGACGCTGGCTGGAACCCAAGGAATTTGTCAGTCCGATTCATACCGACAAAAATGCTGCCGTAGAAGCAGGTTACCAGGATATTGTGGCCCCCGCGTCTATGGTATTCACCTATGCCATTCCAGCCTATTGGCAGCCCGGCGATAAGCCGGCGGCAATAGACGACGAGCCGACCCAAATCCCGATTCCGGTTATTTTCGATGTGCCCGCGCCTTGCGACAAGAGCTTCGCCACCAGCATCGAGGTGGAATTTTTTGAACCCCTGTATCCCGGTGACCAGGTTAGTTGCACATCAAAATTGGTTGATATTAAGCACAAAGAGCTGAAGGTGGGTAAGGGCGCTTTTCTCAGACAAGAGGATACTTACACCAAGCAAACCGGTGAAGTGGTCGCTATTTCCTACCTCGATATATTTCGTTTTGTGGTGCCATCGTCTGACTCGTCGGCGGAGCCGTCAGCGTGAACAGAAATGTGCAAGTTGGTGATGAGCTGGATACCATTTCCATCCCGATCACCTTGCAACGGCTGGTCATGGAAGCCGGTGCGAATCGCGATTTCTCGCTCATTCATCACGATCGCAGTGTGGCAAAGGCTACCGGCGCGCCCGATGCATTCGCCAACACCTATTTTCTGATGGGCATGTTCGAGAGATTGCTGCGCGACTGGCTGGGGACTAAAGGCCGTGTGAAAAAAATTGGACCGCTACGCATGCTGATTTTTAACGCAGTTGGCGATACTATAGAGTTTAGAGGCGTAGTAAAAGACGTCGATAAGCAAGCAGGGCTGGCGACCATCGATATGTGGGTAGAGAGCCAGCGGGGTAAAACAGTCACGGCACTTGCAGTCGTAGAGCTGTAGGACACTAATCATGGCAGCAGCGGAAAGCTCCGCAAACAGTTATGTCGGGTCCTTGCCGGGTTTGGTGAAGATCATCGACGACTATGGATTGAACGCGCAGGAGATCTTTGCCAGCGTGGGCGTCGATCTGCGACGTACGCAGGCTTTCGACGAGCGCATTCCGATGGAAGCAATACTCGATGCCATTGCGAGAGTGGCGGATGAGGAAATCGATCCATTATTTGGCCTTAAGTTCGCTGAAACGGTACATCCCACCACTTATCACGCGTTTAGCGTTATGTTGGTTTCGTCCAATACGCTGCGCGCTTTCTGCCAACGATTACAGCGCTATTATTTATATATTAACAACGGCGATAGGGTGTATTTTGACGAGTGCGGGGACCAATATTGCCTTCGTCTGGTACCCCCTCCGCTTGTAGAACAAAGTCACCAGGAAGTGATTCAGATCTCGGCATGGGCCGCCACCTGGCTGAAGTACATGCGTATGGCGTACCGGCCTGATTTTGCGCCTGAAAAAGTTACTTTTACTTTTCCCTCTCCTGCAGGCTATGAAAACCATTTCTTTGACTACTTTACTTGCGAAGTAGAGTTTTCAGCCGATAGCAACGCGCTGTGGTTAAAGCAAAGTGATCTTGATTTACCGTTACCCGGCGGTAATGCGGAACTTGCCAGGCGTAGTGAGCAAAAGGTATTTGAATATCTGCAATCGCTTGGCTATGACGATTTACTAAACACCGTACGCATGAAGTTATTCGAGCTGCTCCCCAAAGGCCATTGCCATCAAACGCAGGTGGCAGATGCCTTGGGAATGGATGATGATGCTCTGGCCGGGCAACTGAAGGAAGCTGGTAAGAATTACCAGCAAATTTTAGGTGATACTCGTCGGGAACTATCCGACGAATATATTATGCGCTCGGATCTTTCGGTCAACGAGATCGCTTATTTGCTGGGCTTCAGCGATTGCAGCAACTTCGCGCGTAGTTTTCGCCGCTGGACGGGGCTTTCCCCAACAGAGTTTCGTAAACAGGCGCATGTCGGCATTAGTATTTCGTAATGGCTAAACCACGCCGCCGCAGTAATGAAGAGCGCCGCGAACAGAGCACGGAGACCGTGCTGCAGTCGGCGCTGGAATTGTTTGTAGGCAACGGTTACATCGCCACCAGCATCGATGATATAGCTCGCCGCGCTGGCTTGACCAAGGGCGCAGTGTACTTCTACTTCAAGGACAAGTCGTCTTTGATGCTGGAATTACTTGAACAATCGGCGCAACTCTACGCAGATATCTTTCAACAGATGCAGTTATCAGAGAAATCTGCGACGGAACAACTGGAAATGTTTGTTGCCTGGTCGGCGCGTATTGGTGCCGAGAATAAGGAGCTGTTGCTATTGCCGATCCTGATCTCGCTGGAGTTTCATGGCCGCGAAGAGCGCATTGAAGCGGCCGTTGGGAAAATGTATCAGCGTTATCATGATGAGATGCAACGAGTTTACACACAGGGATTGCGCGACGGTGAGTTCCAATTGAACCTACCTGTGCGTGAGCAAGCGGCCGTTCTGGTCGCTTTCACCGACGGCATGTTACTGGAGTGGTATCGCTGGGCCGACAAACTCGATGGCCGCGCCCTGGCAAACAG
>JBPCXM010000042.1:0-4780 GCA_051008535.1 Pseudomonadales bacterium
GGCCGAGGGTGCGTACATGGCCTGGAATGTCTTCACGTTCCATAATTTCGATATTTTTTAATGCCGCTGCGCATGCCACGGGATGGCCGGAATAGGTATAGCCCATTGACAATACACCGCCTTCGCACTGTGGCTCGCTGATTACATCGTAAATAGAATCGGATATCAGGGTGGCACCCAGTGGGATATATCCTGATGACATGCCTTTTGCTATGCAAATTATGTCGGGGACGACGTCGAAGATCGCTTCCGACGCAAACCACTCACCGAGTCGACCAAAGGCAGTTACCACCTCATCGGCAATGTACAACAGATCGTATTTCTTGCAAACGGCGTACATGCGTTTGTGGTAATTTGCTGGCGCTACCAGCACGCCACCGGCGCCCATAATGGGTTCGGCGATAAATGCCGCCACATTATCAGCGCCTAGTTGAAGAATGCGGTTTTCAAATTCATTCACCAGAAAATCACAATAGCCTTCTTCGCTCAGGCTCTCGGCACCGATCGGCCGGCGATACATGTTGGCTGCTGATACATGGTTTATAAGATCATCACAAATACGATCGAAACTGCTTTTTGTGCCATGAATTCCGGTCAGGTTTGCGGCAACGTACGTGCTACCGTGATAGGCGTCGTTGCGCGAAATAATCTTTTTCTTGTTGGGTTTGCCGCGCATATTGTTGTAAAAATGCACCAACCGTATTGCAGTATCGTTCGCCGTAGAGCCGCCGCAGCTATAGAAAACATGACTCAAATCGCCCGGCGCCAGCATCGCAAGCTTACTCGCTAACTCGGCAGCAGGCGCATTCGTACTATGGCCGAACGGGTTGTAATATTGCATGGCGATTACCTGGTTAGCAATCGCCTCAGCCATTTCCCGCCGCCCGTGCCCTATATTGACGCACCAAAGACCGGCTATTCCATCTAGGTATTGCTTGCCGTCGGCATCAGTGATAGTCACTCCGTCAGCGGCGGTGATGACATGACTGCCGTCTTTTTCGAAAGTGGCATAGTCAGTGTAGGGATGAATAAAGTGGTCCCTATCCATCTGCCACAGGCTTTGCGCATCAGCTTGCATCGCGCTCATAGCTTGCTCCGTGTGATTGAGTAAAAGGTAAAGGAACGCTGATAGTGGGAGAATTAAACGCTATCGCTCTATGTGCGCATAGTACCCAAACTGGGTAATCTCCCGCGTTGCGAATAGCAAATAGATATAGGTAGTCATGAGCTTGGCAGCAGCGCATCCTTGGCTTGCGATGGCTATGTTAAACTATCATTTGTAGAACAATAACGGCACGGCGAATCAGAGGCAAACCGCGTTGGCGAAAGACATTCTGACATCAGTACGTTGGTACGAAAACCTCGCTATGTTGAGTAAAAATTGCGGTGAGGATGATTTCTGTCGAATGTTAGCGTCTACCCTGAAACTGATTTCACCATACGAAAACGTCGTGATCATCGCTTACCCCACAGCTGGCAGGCCTTTCCATATTTACAACGATTTACCCGACGAGCAGATTACACCAACGTTGGAGCGCTATTTCGATGGCGCCTATTTGCTCGACCCGTTCTACGAAGCGAGTCATAAAAAAATCGATTCTGGCGTGTATCGATTACGCAATCTGGCACCGGATAAATTTTATGATAGCGAGTACTATCAAGACTATTATGCTAAAACGCAGTTGCGGGAAGAGTTGGGCCTGTTGATTGAGGTTCAGCCTGAGATCAGCGTCGTGATCTCGCTAGGCATTCGCAGTGCCGACAGCCGTCTGTCGCAATCCGATCTGGAACGCCTGGAGATTGCCAGCCCCTTGCTGATCGCATTGTGCCAATCGCATTGGCGTGTTCACCTTGAAGGTGTAGGTTTTTCACAGGGAGAACAGCATGAACAAAACCTGGGTGAGCCGCTTGATATCGCATTCAGAAATTTTGGTCGCGATCACCTGAGCGAACGCGAATGTCAAATCGTACACTTTATTCTTAAGGGACATTCCAGCAAGTCGATCGCAGATGTGCTGACGATCAGTGCGGATACGGTTAAAGCGCATCGCAAGCATATTCATACCAAGTTAAATATTTCCTCCCAGGCGGAATTGTTTTCCCTTTTTCTTGATTCTATATCTCTGGTCTCGATGGGTAGCTTTGATGATCCACTGACATTGTATCTAGGGCAAAGCGCCAGCAGGGTTTAGCCCTGTGTTAATCCATTGGGTTGGTCGTGTTTTCCCGGTTTGATCGACACGACAATCGGCCAGTAAGCATAACAACTCGAAAAACAAGGCTGCCGCGACGTGACCGCTCTTGCCATCTGCGTCACGATTCGGATTTAGTTCTACCAGATCGGCACCGACGATATTGAGACCACGCGACCCTAGAATAATATCGCGTACTTGTCGAGGCGTTAGACCAAACGGCTCAGGGCCAGTTGTACCCATCATGTAGTTACTGTCTAGCCCATCGACATCGAGAGAGAAATAGGCTTTGTCCTTACCGACAACTTCTCGCGATTTGTCAATCACGTACGGCGTGCCTTTTTCGAAAACCTCGTCCGCAGTAATCACCGTCATTCCGGTGTCATGAGAGAATTCCCATAGGAAATTTGATCGTCCTCTTATCCCTATCTGCACCGTACGCGCAGGATCAACAAACCCATTCAGCACGGCCTGGCGAAATATCGAGCCGTCATTAACGGCGTCGCCACCCCAGGAAGCCATGGTGTCTGAATGCGCGTCAACGTGGATAATGCCAAATGCTTCGTCTTCGTGGGCTTTGGAGAGGCCTTTAAGCGCGCCGAACGCTGTTGTATGTTCACCGCCGCAGTTCAACGTATAGCAGCCGGCTGCGCTCAGGGTTTGAAAAACGTTTGCGATATCTTCCAAACGCGCTTGCAAGTCGGTGGCGGACCATTCGACGTCGCCGTAGTCGATAATACTGCATTGTTCAAAGGGGATATTACCGGTCACATCGTGCATGGGGCCGTAATTACGCGACCACTTGCGAGCGTGTTCCGGCCCGTGGCGTGTGCCGGCCAGGCCTATGGCGCCTAAGTCTAAAGGGCTACCGGCTATTGCAATGTCGACACCATCAAGAGTTTTTCGATGCGGCGCCTGGAAAAAGCCAGGGTGGGCCAAAAACCCGGTAGTGTCCAGGTTGTACCCTTGTGCTGCCGCACGTTCAAAGAAAGCGTTGATGTTTTTGTTTTCGAAACTGAACGCCTCACGGTCCATCTGCCGATATTTAGCCAGTTGCTCTTCGCTCATTTTTGGCATCGACGTATCCTCCGTAAACTATTAGTGGCATCGCGCCTAACCAACTACGTTAAACGAGGCATACCAGCCTGTAGATTACCCGAATTGGGTAATTCGTGTTTACCAATACAAACTTACCACTTTGGGGGCATACTACCGCTTTCTGCGTGCGGCTAAAATTGTTTTTGCTTTGACATCGCCATCGGTTGGCAACGGGAGACAAAACGATGCACGATCTACGAATTGACGGTCAACGCTTGTGGGCCAGCCTGATGGAGATGGCGCAAATTGGCGCGACTGCAAAGGGAGGCTGTAACCGGCAAGCGCTGACTGACGAAGACAAGCAGGGGCGCGATCTATTCGTGCGCTGGTGTGAGGCGATTGATTGTACGGTCAGCGTGGATGAAATGGGCAATATCTTTGCCCGGCGTGCGGGTCTGGACGACAATCTGTCGCCGGTTATTACCGGCAGTCATCTGGACACTCAGCCCACAGGCGGCAAATTTGATGGCGTCTACGGCGTGTTAGCGGGCCTGGAAGTACTCCGCACCATGGCTGATAACAGCGTTACCACTCAGGCGCCTATCGAAGTCGTGGTTTGGACCAACGAGGAGGGCGCGCGTTTTTCTCCTGCGTTGATGGGTTCGGGTGTTTGGAGTGGCGCGTTTCAGCGCGATGAAATTTACGCAATACAGGATAAAGCGGGTAAAAGTTTTGGCGATGAGCTGCAACGTATTGGCTATAAAGGTGACATTCCCGCGTGCGTCAAGCCGGTGACCGCCGCGTTTGAAGCCCACATCGAACAAGGCCCCATTCTGGAAGCAAAAGAGCTGCAGATAGGCGTACTTACCGGTATCCAGGGTTCGCGCTGGTACGATCTGATTATCGATGGCGAACCTTGCCATGCGGGACCCAGCCCGATGGAGTCACGCCGCGATCCTTTTATGGCAGCGCTTCCGATATTGCAGAGTTGCTATGACCTGGCGGCACAATATGCTCCCTGGGGACGAGCGACTTTCGGCGATATTAAGGTTGAACCGGGTTCGCGCAATACCGTTCCGGAAAGGTTGACCGTATGTGTGGATCTGCGTCATCCCGATGCAGAGGTTCTTGATGCAATGGACGGCGCATTTCGCCGCAGCGTCGCCCAACTGTGCGAGGAAAAAGGACTTGAGGGAAAGGTGGAAGAACTTTGGCATATGCCTGTCACCCGCTTCGCACCTCGCTGCGTGGATGCAGTGCGTGAAGCGACCGAACAACTCGGCTATAGCCATATGGAAATGGTCAGTGGTGCAGGGCACGATTCTTTATACGTGGCGAGTAAAGTGCCGACCAGCATGATTTTCGTACCTTGCGAAAACGGCATCTCGCATAATGAAGCGGAAAATGCCAAAGCCGAAGATTTGACTGCGGGTGCTAATGTGTTGCTGCATGCTATGCTGAAGTTGGCTTGTGTGTAGCGCCTGAGCCCACTTGATTGTTGTTTCCGATAGTTCTTGTAGGCCGATCTTTTTCCATCCGCGAAGTATTGT
>JBPCXM010000043.1:0-26603 GCA_051008535.1 Pseudomonadales bacterium
GGCCATCGCGTCGACAAAGCTGTCTGAATCATCATGAGTGTTATTTGTTTGTTCGTCTTCGAGAGTCATGGTCTTTCCGTAGCAAGATTAAGTCATAAACCGGCGCGCATTATATAGCAATAAACACTAGCCTTGCATCGACATTAATTATTACCATATGCCGGTTAAATCTAAACACTGCTGCCCTTATCGGCAGCGTATCTTACTGGAAACTGTACACTTGTAGTATCATTAACAACCACTTGTCTACTTTTCTGCTAGCTACACTCCATCTATGTATCGATACGATAACTACGATCACACCATCGTTAACGAACGCGTTGCGCAATTTCGCCAGCAAACCGAACGCTATCTCGAAGGCGACATCAGCGACAGCGAATTCCTACCGTTGCGCCTGCAAAACGGATTGTATATCCAACGCCTGGCGCCAATGCTGCGCATTGCCATTCCCTACGGCATGCTGTCGGCCAAGCAGTTACGCAAATTGGCACAAGTCAGCCGTGACTACGACAAAGGCTACGCGCACTTTACCACCCGTCAAAACCTGCAGCTGAACTGGCCAAAGCTCGAGCAAGTACCCGACATTCTCGCCGAGCTTGCCGAGGTGGAAATGCACGCGATTCAAACCAGCGGCAATTGCATTCGCAACACGACTACCGATCAATTCTCCGGCGTCGCCCTCGACGAAATAGAAGACGCTCGCCCGTATTGCGAACTGATACGCCAATGGTCAACTTTGCATCCCGAATTTGCCTACTTGCCGCGCAAATTTAAGATTGCAGTCAGTGGCTCCGAACAGGATCGTGCCGGCATTCATGTGCATGATATCGGCCTGCAGATCACGCGCAATGCTGATGGAGTAACGGGATTTAAAGTACTGGTGGGTGGCGGGCTGGGCCGCACACCCGTTATCGGGTCGGTGATAAACGAGTTCCTGCCAAAGCAACACCTGCTGACCTACCTGGAAGCCATCCTGCGTGTGTATAACCAGCTGGGGCGGCGCGACAATAAATACAAAGCCCGGATTAAAATTCTCGTGCGCGCGTTAGGCGTTGATATATTCAGGGATAAAGTCGATGCCGAATGGGCATACTTGAAAGATGGACCGCGCACATTAACCGAGGAAGTAATCGAACGCGCCAAGGGGTTTTTTATTGAGCCGGAATATGTGGCACTGGACGCAGGTAACTCGCAAGCGGAACTAGACCAGCAAGCTGCCACCGATAAGGCGTTTAGCAATTGGATAACGCGTAATGTACGACCGCACAAAATAGCGGGCTACGCCAGCGTCACTTTGTCACTAAAGCCCACCGGCATAGCGCCCGGTGACGTCACCGATGTGCAAATGGAGGCCATAGCAGATATGGCTGACGTTTATTCCTTCGGCGAAATTCGAGTTTGCCACGAACAAAATTTGATTCTTGCCGATGTTAAACAAGCTGACTTGTTTGCCGTTTGGCAAGCGGCACGCAAGCACGGTTTTGCCACACCGAATATTGGTTTTCTAACGGATATGATCTGCTGTCCGGGAGGAGACTTTTGCGCATTGGCGAATGCCAAATCAATACCTATCGCCGAGTCGATTCAACGCCGCTTCGATGATCTGGATTATCTGTACGACCTCGGCACTTTATACATCAATATCTCCGGCTGCATGAACGCCTGTGGGCACCACCACGTTGGCCATATCGGTATTCTCGGGGTCGACAAGAAGGGCAAGGAGTTCTATCAGATCCAACTCGGCGGCTCGGCCGAAAACGACGCGTCATTAGGCAAGGTGTTAGGGCCTTCTTTTTCACAAGAAGAAATTCCCGATGTGATCGAAAAAATTGTGCAAGTCTTTGTGCAGCAACGCACCGACGAAGAACTTTTTATCGACACCGTACGCCGGGTCGGCCTGGACCCATTCAAGGAGCAGGTCTATGCAGCGGCTCATTAAAAACGGAGCAATCGTCGAGGATGACTGGCAGTTGCTTGCTAAAGACGTAGATTCAATCAATGAACTGCCATCGGGCAATGTCATTGTGCCCTTAGAGCTATGGTTACAAAATAGGTCCGAGCTACAACAACGTGATGCGGCAATTGGCGTTTGGTTGGACAGCGATCAACCGCCCCGCTTGCTCGAAGGCGACATCGAAGCGCTGGACCTGATCGCCATCAATTTCCCCTTATTTTCTGACGGTCGTGGCTACACCTATGCGCGCGAGCTGCGCGAGCATTACAACTATAAGGGCGAAATTCGCGCCATTGGCGATGTGTTACGAGATCAGTTATTCTACCTGGATCGCTGCGGCTTTGACGCATTCCTGCTTCGCTCAGACAAAGACGCAGCGCTCGCCGTGGCCAGCTTTGGCGATTTTTCGGAGAGCTATCAAGCTGACGTGAACCAGCCACTGCCTTTATTTCAGCGTCGTTAGCGTAGCTGGCAATCATCTCATAGCCGCGGCATGGAGCGCTACCAATACCCCTTCAATGTGATAATGCCGTATTCAGAGTCACACAGAGCTTTACCTGCTAGACGCGTCCGTGCAGGCATAGCTATTCATACGTCAAGCGGGCGCACCAAATTAGGCGCTCTAGGCGACAACGCAGGGGAAGCTCAGTGTGACTCCCTTAGGACTTGTCTGTCTGCGTCCACGGCGTTGTCGCCTAAAAAGCGCCTACTGTTGGTGCTTTCCCTTGCCGTAGGGCACACTATGCCTGCGGAAAAGTGTCTAGCCGCGAACGCAGATAGACAAGCTGAATGCGACATTATCACATTGAAGGGGTACTAGGGTAGATATGGAAGAAGCAACCCTCACACATTCGTTCTACCTGATCTTTACCGGCGCCGCCGTTTTTGCATCGCTGGCGCTATTGACCCGTCAACCCTTATTAATCGCTTATATCGCTCTCGGGGCCCTGCTCGGCCCCGCCGGATTGAGCTGGATTGACGACGTTGAACTGCTAGCCGACATTGCCCACATCGGTATTGTATTTTTGTTGTTTCTGCTGGGCCTCGACATGCAACCGCAAGCCCTGCTTGCCATACTGAAGAAGGCCATGGTCGTCGCCATGATCAGTTCATTCGCCTTCGCCAGTATCGGCTTTGCCGTTGCATATGCCTTTGGCTTTACCTTTATTGAAAGCATGGTCATCGGTGCGGCAATGATGTTTTCCAGCACCATTATCGGCATTAAGTTGCTACCCACTACCATTTTGCACCATCGCCATATGGGCGAGTTAATGATTGGCCTGCTGTTACTGCAAGACCTTATCGCGATATTTGTATTGGTGGTGTTGCTTAGTGAGGAGTCGGGACATCTCGACCTACGCGCCCTTGCCATGGCATTGATCGCGCTTCCCGCTCTGGTGATCGGCGCGTTTTTATTCGTGCGTTTTGTGCTGCTGAAACTAATTACACGCTTCGACCGTTTTCATGAGTATATCTTTCTGTTGGCGATCGGCTGGTGCTTGGGGATAACGGAATTGGCGGAAGCGATAGGCCTTTCGGGCGAGATCGGCGCTTTCATTGCTGGCATCTCCATAGCGACCAGCCCCATCGCGCTCTACATTGCAGAGAGCCTAAAACCGCTGCGCGATTTCTTCCTAATTCTGTTTTTTTTCTCGCTAGGCGCACGTTTCGACTTCGGTATGCTTCAGCAAGTAGCCATACCTGCCCTCACCCTGGGAATATTGATGCTAACCCTCAAGCCGGTGGTATTCCGTTTGCTGCTGGGCCGCATGAGCGAGACCGTGCCGCTGGCCTGGGACGTCGGCTTACGGCTGGGGCAAAACAGTGAGTTCTCTTTGTTGATTGCATATATCGCAGTAAGCGCTTCGTTGATCAGCGAGCAGGCATCGCACTTGATTCAGGCGACGGCGATTTATACTTTTTTTGTCTCTTCTTATATTGTTATTTTTAATTGCCCTACGCCGATCGCGATTAAGGACAAATTGCGGCGCAATTAGCTTTGGCGGGGTAGCGCTTACCTAACAAACATACCATGACTGGCGCCACGCGAGCGGCTTCCAACAAAGTACACCCAAGCTTCCAAAATACTGTGGATTCAAACGCTACAAAGCTTGTTCCAACTCCGGCAAAACGTTAAACAAATCGGCCACGAGTCCATAATCGGCAACCTGAAAAATAGGCGCGTCTTCGTCTTTATTAATAGCAACGATGACCTTGCTGTCTTTCATGCCGGCCAGATGCTGGATGGCGCCTGAAATACCCACCGCAATATACAAATCGGGAGCAACGATCTTGCCGGTCTGCCCGACTTGCATATCGTTCGGCACAAAACCCGCGTCTACCGCGGCGCGCGCGGCGCCCATCGCTGCACCTAGCTTGTCGGCCACTGCTTCGATGAGTTTAAAGTTCTCACCGTTTTGCATGCCGCGTCCGCCCGAAATAACGATTTTCGCCGATGAAAGATCCGGCCGGTCGGATTTGGCCACTTCTTCCCCAACAAAGGAAGACATGCCGGCGTCATGCACAGCGTCAACAGCTTCAACCGATGCCGAGCCGCCTTCAGCCGCAACCGGATCGAAACCAGTGGTTCTTACGGTAATCACCTTGATCGCGTCGGATGATTGAACCGTCGCAATAATGTTACCGGCATAAATCGGGCGTCTAAACGTATCAGCACTTTCCACTGCCATGATTTCGGAGATTTGCGCTACATCCAACAAAGCAGCTACGCGTGGCATCAGGTTTTTACCAGATGTCGTTGCGGGTGCCAGCACATGTGCGTATGCCTTACCCAGCTCCGCCACTAAAGGAGCAACATTTTCAGCCAATTGATGCTCGTAGGCGGCATTGTCGGCTTGTAGTACTTTGCTTACACCGGCCACTTTGGTAACAGCGTTTGCTGCTTCGCCGCAATTACCGCCGGCGACCAGCACGGTAATATCGCCGCCGATGGCTCGCGCCGCTGCTACAGTGTTTAATGTGGCGCTGTTCAGGCTGCTGTTGTCGTGTTCCGCAATGACTAAAATACTCATTAAATCACCTTCGCTTCATTTTTCAGTTTTTCGACCAGTTCGGCTACCGACTCTACTTTGATGCCGGCTTTTCTTTCCTCGGGTGGTTCGACCTTGACCAAGGTGATGCGCGGTGTAATGTCGACGCCCAACTCGTCCGGGGTAAGCACATCAAGCGGTTTCTTCTTGGCCTTCATGATATTAGGCAAAGACGCATAGCGTGGTTCGTTCAAACGCAAATCCGCAGTCACGATAGCTGGCAGTTTGAGCTTGACTGTCTGTAAGCCCGAGTCGACTTCACGAGTTACCGCAATTTCGCCGTTTTCAATTTTCAGTTCAGAGGCGAAGGTACCCTGCGGCATATTGCCCAGCGCTGCCAGCATTTGTCCGGTTTGATTGTTGTCGCCATCGATCGATTGCTTACCCAGTATCACCAAATCGGCACTCTCTTTGTCAACCACGGCTTTTAGCAGTTTTGCAACACCAAGAGGTTCTGCCTCAACATCGGTTTCGACCAAAATCCCTCGGTCTGCGCCTAACGCGAGCGCGGTACGAATTTGTTCCTGCGAGGCCTTGTCGCCAACCGCAACCGCGACGATTTCGGTGGCGGTGTCAGCTTCCTTAAGGCGAATCGCCTCTTCTACCGCGATTTCACAGAATGGGTTAATCGCCATTTTGACATTGTTAAGGTCCGGACCCGAACCGTCGCTTTTCGCGCGCACTTTGACGTTGTAATCAGCAACGCGTTTTACTGCTACCAGTACTTTCATGAATATCCCACCATGGTGTTAACTGTTTAGATTGTTTCGCCTGAGACGTGGCGCTGAGTTAGCCACCGAGCCGATCAACCGGCTAAAGCGGGCGCTATGTTGCCGCCAAACGTCAAACAGGTCAAGCATTTGCGGCGTAGCAACCGCTATCTAGTATTGCGCAACATCAATAGAAGCATCGTCTATATTCATTTTCTTCCACGCAACAAAAATTTTTGGATAAGCTCTCATTTTCAATATGTTATCTTTCTTTATTCGATATAACTTTAAAATTATGCTTGGCCTCAACAGACACAAAAGTTATAATTGTATGGTTTTACCCTACCTATTTAAAATCTCGTCTTTTATCGTTAGGAGCAGGCTGTGGAAAGAGAGTCCATGGAGTTTGATGTTGTCATCGTTGGCGGCGGTCCTGCAGGCCTGTCCGCGGCCTGCAAGCTGGCCTCACTCGCACAGAGCGCGGAGCAGGAGCTCACTATCTGCGTCGTAGAAAAAGGCTCTGAAGTTGGCGCGCATATTTTGTCTGGCGCCGTATTGGACCCCAAGGCAATCACCGAGTTATTTCCAGACTGGAAAGAACGCGGCGCTCCCCTTCACGTGCCAGTGACTGAAGACCAGGTCATGCTGATGCAAAATGAATCTGGCGCTATCAAGGTGCCGTTGTTATTTGCTCCCGGCTTTCACAATGACGGCAACTATGTAATAAGCCTCGGTAATGTTTGCCGCTGGCTGGCCGAACAAGCCGAGGCGATGGGAGTGGAAATCTATCCAGGTTTCGCGGCCGCGGAAGTTTTGTATCACGAAGACGGCAGCGTCAAAGGTATTGCGACTGGTGATATGGGACTGAGCGCTAACGGTGAACAAAAAGACAGTTATATGCAAGGCATGGAGCTGCATGCAAAATATACTGTATTTGCCGAGGGTTGCCGCGGTAATCTGGGCAAACAGTTGATTGCAAAGTTTAATCTGGACGAGGACCGCGACCCACAACATTACGGTATAGGCTTTAAGGAAATCTGGGATATCGACCCTGCCAAACACCAACCCGGCTTGGTTATCCACACCACCGGCTGGCCCTCCGCCAAAGGCACGGCATCGGGCAGCTATTTGTACCATGGCGAAAACAATCAGATAGCGATCGGTTACGTTGTGCCGCTCAGTTACGACAACCCGCATCTGTCACCATTCGATGAATTTCAGCAGTGGAAACACCACGCCAAAATTAAACACTACCTAGACGGTGGCACCCGGGTCGCATATGGTGCTCGTGCGCTGATCAAGGGTGGCCCACAGTCGCGTCCGAAGATGAGTTTTCCTGGCGGATTGCTGATCGGCGATGATGCCGGCACATTAAATTTTGCGCGTATCAAAGGCAGTCATACGGCGATGAAGTCTGGATTGTTGGCAGCCGAAACGCTGTTTGCCGCGATTTCTGGCGGAGCGGAAGGGAAAACCGAGCTTAGCGATTACGCGCAACGCTTCAACAATTCGTGGTTAAACGATGAACTGCAGAAATGGCGTAATTTCGGACCGCTTTTGCACCGCTTTGGTGGCTTGGTCGGCGCCGCGCTTGCGTTTATCGATCAGGGGATATTTCAAGGAAAGCTACCGCTCACCCTCAGTGACCCCACGCCAGATCATATGACACTGAAGCCCGCCGCGGAGATGCCGAAAATCGAATACCCGAAACCCGACAATGCAATCAGCTTCGACAAACTGTCGTCCGTGTTCCTGTCAAATACCAACCACGAAGAAGACCAACCCTGTCATTTGACTCTTAAAGACTCTTCGGTACCCATCGAAAAGAATTTACCACTCTACGATGAACCAGCGCAACGCTACTGCCCTGCGGGGGTCTATGAGGTAGTAGAAAAAGAAGGCGCAAAGCTATTTCAGATCAACGGCCAAAACTGCGTGCACTGCAAAACCTGTGATATCAAAGACCCAAGCCAGAATATTGTGTGGGTCACCCCCGAGGGTACCGGCGGACCAAATTATCCTAATATGTAAACAGGCACGCCCAAGCTTATTCGTTAGGAAAGTTCGCCTATTGAAAACTCGTTCTGCGCGCTACGCAACACCATATGCTGCACGCCATTGATTGTTCGTTCTTCGGCGTTACCCACCAGTCGATAGAACACATTGCGGCCGATCAGTCCCCACAGCTCGTCACGAATCTTGACATAGGGTCGGTTGTCGCGCATTTCTAGCGGGTGCTCGGCGCCAAGCACTAGATAATCTTCCACGTTGCTACGCAAATATACATTTTGTACGCCATCAACATTGCTAACTTCGGCATCCACAATTACAAACGGCGCATCATCGACGTTGACTTGAAATTTCTCGTGCGGGGTTACCAGATAATATTGGCCGTCTGCTTCCTTACGCAAAATCGAGGCAAATAGTTTTACCAACTCTCCACGCTGAACTTCGCTACCCTGATAAAACCAACTGCCGTTGGCTTTGATTCGCATGTCCAGTGGACCACGATCTGGAGGATCCCAGAGATGCAGGGGGCGTGTTTCAGGCTCAGGCTGCTGCGCCAAATCGGCAAATATGTCATGCGCAATACTTTCTAGTTGCGGCATAAAACCCTCGTCGCGGACAGTTCGCAGCGCTTGCCCACTACACTAAGCGATTAGCAGGATGCGGCTATTGTTCGCACGTTGATAACGCCGTCTACTGCACACAACGCATCGATAGTGGCCTGCCCTGCTTCGGTTCCGATATCAATCAAATTATACGCAATTTCGTCGCGGCTCTTGTTTAACATATCGATGACATTAATATTCTGATCGGCAAGAATCGACAGAATGTTACCGAGGATTTTCGGCACGTTGTTATTACTAATTGCTAGTCGGTAACCACCGTTACGCTCCAGCGCTAAAGTTGGGAAATTAACCGAATGTTTGATATTGCCGTTTTCCAAAAAATCGCGCAGTTGACGTGCCGCCATAATGGCACAATTTTCTTCGGCTTCGGTCGTGCTAGCACCAATGTGTGGCATTAGCACAACATCTTCGCGATGGATCAAATTTGGATCGGGAAAATCGGTCAGGTAGCGGCCAATCCTGCCGGCATCCAACGCTGCTACGATGGCCTCTGTGTCGACAATTTCATCGCGAGCGAAATTCAACAGGCGCGCCTCAGGCTTACACTGTGCCAGCAGTTCCGCGTTCACCAGATGCCGCGTGGAATCCAGCACCGGCAAGTGCAGCGTGATGTAATCAGCCTTGCCGACCAGCGATACCAAGTTATCCATGCGCTGCACATCGCTGGGCAAGCGCCAGGCGGCGTCTACAGACAATGCCGGATCGTATCCCAATACTTCCATGCCGAGCGTAAGCGCCGCTTCCGCCACGCTGGAGCCAATAGCGCCAAGACCGACGACTCCCAGCTTTTTGCCTACCAGCTCTTCGCCCTTGAAGCGTTTCTTCTCTTGCTCCAGCAACTTGCTCAATTCAACAGCGTCTTGTTGCTCGGTCAAGCCGCGCACATAATCAATGCCTTCGAGAATACCGCGCGAGCCCAACAGCAATGCTGCAAGCACCAGTTCCTTAACGGCGTTGGCATTCGCACCTGGCGTGTTAAATACTGGAATGCCATGCTCGGTACACCAATCAACCGGGACATTGTTGGTGCCAGCGCCGGCCCGGGCTATCGCTTTGATCGAGTCGGCGATATCAGGCGCTGTCAATTTGTGGCTGCGTAACAATATGGCATCGGGATGGCCCAACTCACTGGCGACTTCATAGTGCTCGCGAGATAATTGTTCGAGGCCTTTAACGGAAATGTGGTTGAAGGTTAGGATTTTATGCACGGAATAGTCTCATGTTAGGGATACCGAAAAGCGCCGCATTATAACAGGCTTGTGTACTCCCTCCAGCCGATATTGCCGGGTTCAGCGCTACGCAGGCCGTGCTCCAGACGAGCCGACCCTGGCATAGTAGTGGTCTGAGTCAAGACTGATCACCAACAGTACGGTTTGCATTTCATGCAATTGATTGTCGGCATCAACCAAGGATGACGCTTTGATTGTCACTAGCGCAAAAACTGTGAGATTGCGCACGAAATGGTGGGACTCAATTCTGCTCGAGCGTCACCGCTACCCACAGAGACAATTCGAATAGTCTACACTTTAAGCGATGGGACGATGCTTAAAGCAACTTCAAACGTAATTACCTCTGCCACACATATATTTCAATTTGTTAACTGAAATAGCGCGCAGCAAGCGACAATCACATGCGACAGTCTACGAATCGACTCATATCTACTAACAGAAAAAGTACTACAACTATAGATTTATCGAAGGAGAAATCGAAATGAACCTGAAAATTGCAATCACGAGCATCATGTCACTGGCAATCTTGGGATGTGCCCAGATTCATGGCAATGTTGTTGCTTATGAAAATGGAAAATATGAGGCAACAAGCATTGGCGCAAACAAAATGACCGTTCTAAAAGTTGCAGACAATGACGCCAAGGTTACATGCAAAAAGGCGGGTCGAACGGGCTACCGCGTCATCTCCCAAGAAGTGGCGATCAATGAGTTGGAAGACGTTGCAACAGGTGTAAAGTTACTGGATGCCGTCGGTAAAGTTGCTTTGTACGCCGAGCGGTCCAAGCAGAAAGATAAATATGAGGCTAAAACCAAATTTCGCTGCACCTAAAGCAAATCAGAGTTCGGCACAAAAGGGCAATAGAGGTTGATTGTATATCAGCCACACGAAGTCAATGCCGGTAACGACATCGTGAAATTCTGCTATAGCATTTGAGAAAACGCCTGGCGCTGCACCGTTTTTGGACAGACTGAACACGACACTATCGGGTGGAGAGAAAAACCAGCCTGTAGTGAAATTACGGCCGCTGAGATTTTTTGAGTATGTCGATCGAACGCTCTCTTCCTTCGTGCAATGGTTTCACATCCCAACCGCGCAAGTTGGTAACACGACTTGCTTGTTCCATACCGCTAGCGGCAAGCGCGCAGGTGTGCTCACTACCAGCAGCCACTAACCAGAATTGCCAATCATCAGGTTTATCATCACGCTCCGGCGCGAAGCTAATAGCGATGCAATCTTGTTGTGCAATTGAATACGAAAAATGCCTTAGCGGGATCGCCAAGCCTTTACCACAGGCCTTTATATAGCTTTCTTTTAATGTCCAGTAGTCAAAAAATAGCTGTTTTTGCTGGTCATCGGGAGCATTACGCAGTTCGGCAACTTCTTCAGGTGAAAAAAAGCGCTCGGCGATATCCGGTCCTTCAACACGTCTTTTGCGCTGTTCTACATCTGTACCCACCGGCAATGCATGGCGCACGGCCAGTAATTGCAAACCATCGGTATGCGATAAATTAAATTGCAGATCGCGGTAATCAGGATTGGAAACAAATGGTTTTCCGTACGAATTTTTCTCAAATTGCCATTTCTCAGGCTGCAGATCGGCGTAGTGCGACAATACCCAGCGCGTTAGAGCGTGACTAATACAGAACTGCTGGCGATGCCGTTCGAACTTGAAGCGCTGCATACGCTGCAACTCGCTGGCGTCAAGTATCGCTTGCATCAATTGTAGGTAAGATGGATCGAGAGTCAGCTCGTGCGGGTTACAAAACCAAAGATGAATTTGCTCGGCAGGCAGGCTTAGCATCGCGACCGCGACGGTTAGAAAGTTCTGATATCGGCGTTGTCTTTTAGTCGGTCAAAGTAAGCCTGTACCTCGCGACCCCCCTGCCCCTGCGCCAGCGTGCGCTTTATGCTAGCACGTTCGTTCGAGTTCAAGGATGCGGCCTTACCCGGTTGTACATTGCTGACTTGCATCACTACCTGATCGCCACTGGAGAGTTGCAATGACTCGACTGCTACACCGCTTTCAAACTGCCTTACATCGAAGACTTTGTTCACAATCTGTTGATCGAGCTTTAAGCTGTTACGTTGCAGTCCGGTTTCCAACTGCCATTCGAGCTTATTCGCGACGGCAAGTTTCTCGATGCTCTCACCTTTTTCGACTTTCTGCACAAAGGTCTGCGCTTGCTTCTTCGCTGCTTCATTCGCTTTATTCTGGCGGATGTTTTTGTCGATCCTATCCTGCACAACCGCCAGTTCCAATTGCTCGGCGGGCTTGTGAAGTTTCACTCGCACGACGACTGCGTGTTGATCATCCAATTCCAATACATCACTATTTTGTTTCTCGCTGATAAATTCTTCATCGAATGCCAAGCGCAATACTTGTGGTTTGCCGGCGATACCCTTGCCGCCATTACGATCGAACAATTCGGTTTGTTGTACAGTCACGTCTAATTCAGCGGCGGCACCGGTCAAATCGTCCGCGCCGAATACGCTATCGGCGAGTATTTCAAGATTCTCAACAAAATCTGGCTTGGCACGCGTTTTTTGAATATCTTCGGTAATGCGCGCTTTGCTGCTGGCAAAGTCCGGTGACTCGTCTTTCTTCACGTCGAGGAGCTTGATCAAATGTACACCGGCTTCGGTGGTAACCGGCTCGCTGATGGCGCCTACTGCAAGCGCTTGTGCTGCTTGCTCAAACTTCTCAGGCAGATCGCCGCTCTTTACGTAACCGAGGTTACCGCCGAAATCGACTGTGCCGACATCCTCGGTGTGTTTCTTCGCCAGCTCCGCGAAATCAGCGCCTTTTTGCAGTTGTTCTGCTATCTCTTGTAGCTGCTGTTTCGCTTGTTTTTCGCTTCGTTCGTCATTCACTTCCAACAAAATGTGCGCCACCTCACGTTCCTCAGAAGCCTCAAACGCGGCCTGTTCGCGCTCATAAGTCGCCTTAATGTCAGCTTCGCTAACGTCTTCGTACAGATCCTGCAGACGTAGTTCGACAAACTCTAGCTGTACCTGTTCTTCGCTTTTGAACTCTTCTTGGTGCTCAACGTAATATGCATCCCGTTCCGCGTCGGTAACTTCGATGCTATCCAGATCGTTTACTACCGGTACCGTGAGAAAGCGCACGTCACGTCGCTCTTGCGTAAGGCGCGCGACTATATCCAACGCTTTGTCAGTAGTAAACGCACCGTAGGCAAAGCCGCTGACCAACTGCTGTAACTGCAGCTGAGTGCGTAATTGGTTGCGGTGCTCCGAAGCTAGCAGGCCGTTTGAGCGGATCAAATTTTCGTAGCGTTGCGCAGAAAACTTGCCGTTCTCTTTAAACGTATCATCGCTGACAATGATTTGATCGATAACTTGGTCGGGCACCTGTAACCTAAGTTGGGTTGCTTCTTCCTTTAGCAGCTGGCGCTGCACCAACGAATCCAGCACCGAGCTTTTTATCATGCTGTCTTCCAGCATCGCCGGATCAAATGATTCGCCAAGCTGTTCCTGAATGCGGCGCTTTTGCAATTCAATCGCGTAGTCGAGTTCTGATTGGGTAATCTCCGCCCCATTCACCTCGGCAGCGCTTTGTGGACCACCGCCACTGAATAACGCATCGACACCAAAAAAAACAAACGGCACAATAATAATACCGACGATGATTTTTGCCATCGTGCCTTGAACATTGTCGCGGATTGATTGCAGCATTTGAAAGTTACTCAGTAGTCATTACAGCGCCGCTAACGACTTCCCTATCTACTGCGGAGTACGACCGCCAAGGATGGCGGAAGTGTCGAAAAAGCAGGAGCAATTTTCGACCCATACGTCCTGTACATCGTCGCTACCGACATCCTGTCTATCGCGACATACAATACGTCCTGTATATAAAAAAGCGCACCTTCCTGGATGCGCCCTTAGTTAGCGGCTGCCAAGCTCAATCGCCTGCAGCAGCCTGCGGTAATATGTGTATTAGCGTGCTGCTTAGTTCAGCGCGTCTTTAAGTGCTTTACCTGCTTTAAAACTAGGCACCTTCGCCGCTTTAATTTCTATCGGCGCGCCCGTTTGAGGATTGCGACCTGTTCGCGCCGCACGATCTTTCACCTGAAAAGTACCAAACCCAACCAAAACAACTGGATCACCTTTTTGCAATGATTCGGTCACTGCATCGACTACTGAATCCAGCGCCCGCGTCGCACTTGCTTTCGATAAGTCGGCGGCTTCGGCTACTACATCAATCAGTTCAGATTTATTCACACTCATCCCCTCACGTATTGGAATATATAAAAAATAGAAACTAGGAAAAAAGTTTTTCTTTTTGCGTCTAGCGATCCGTCAGTTTATACCAAGTGCCCCGCTGACGGTCAAGCGCATTAACGGGGGTTAATGCGCTTTTATGCGCTGTTCATCACTTTCTTGTTGTGGTTTTTTGCTTGGGTAAAATTCCTCGTCCGATAAAGACTCAGGCATGCGTTCAAGCGCGAGCTCCAATACCTGGTCAATCCATTTGACTGGAATAATTTCGAGATCCTGTTTAATGTTTTCCGGTATCTCTTTGAGATCTCTTTCATTCTCATCCGGAATAATGACACGCTTAATGCTGCCTCTATGCGCAGCCAACAGTTTCTCCTTCAAGCCTCCTATGCGCAACACTTGACCACGCAGCGTGATTTCGCCAGTCATTGCAACATCGGAACGTACTGGAATATTAGTTAACACCGATACCAAGGCGGTACACATTCCCACGCCAGCACTCGGACCGTCTTTTGGTGTGGCTCCCTCCGGTACATGAATATGCACGTCGTACTTCTCATGAAAGTCTGAGGTAATGCCCAACACCTGTGCCCGGCTGCGAACGACCGTGGTTGCCGTTTGAATCGACTCCTGCATCACATCTCCTAGCGAGCCTGTCTTCACATGACGACCCTTACCCGGCACACAGGCTGCTTCTATCGTAAGCAGCTCACCGCCAACCTGGGTCCAGGCGAGACCAGTGACCTGACCAATTTTATTTGCCACCTCAGCACGACCGTAATTGAATTTGCGCACACCCAGGTAATTGTCCAGCGCTTCGGGTTTGATATGTACCGTTTCTTTTGAGTCAGCAGTCGCTAGCTGTTTGACTACCTTGCGACATGTTTTTGCTATTTCACGTTCCAGCCCGCGCACGCCTGATTCGCGTGTGTAGTAACGAATCACATCGACCAATGCGGGTTCTTCGAATACGATTTCCTTGTCTTTCAAGCCGTTTTGTTTTTTCTGTTTTGGCTCCAAATAGCGCTGCGCTATGTTCAGTTTTTCATCTTCGGTGTATCCAGGCAGCCGGATGACTTCCATTCGATCCAACAAGGCTGGCGGAATATTCATTGAATTCGACGTGCAGATAAACATCACATCGGACAAATCATAGTCGACCTCAAGATAGTGATCATTGAAGCAATTGTTCTGCTCCGGGTCGAGCACCTCCAGCAGCGCTGAGGCAGGATCACCGCGATGGTCCATGCCCATTTTGTCAACTTCGTCGAGTAAGAACAGCGGGTTGCAAACGCCGGCTTTGGCCATCTTTTGAATAATTTTGCCCGGTAGCGAACCAATGTACGTGCGGCGGTGGCCACGAATCTCTGCCTCATCACGCACGCCGCCAAGTGCCATACGTACAAACTTGCGATTGGTTGCACGCGCGATGGATTCTCCGAGCGAGGTTTTACCAACCCCCGGTGGACCTACCAAACACAAGACCGGACCTTTCAATTTTTTCACCCGCTTTTGCACAGCCAGGTATTCGAGTATGCGCTCTTTAACCTCTTGCAAACCGTAGTGATCGGCTTCCAGCACTTCTTCCGCTTTTGTGAGGTCGAGCCGCACCTTGCTGCGTTTTTTCCACGGTGTTGTTAACATCCATTCGATGTAGCTGCGCACCACCGAGGCTTCAGCCGACATCGGCGACATCATCTTTAACTTGTTCAATTCTGCTTCGGTTTTTTCCAGCGCTTCCTTCGACATGCCCGCGTCGGCGATGCGTTTTTGCAAAGCATCTACTTCGTTAGGCGCCTCATCCAAATCGCCTAACTCTTTTTGAATCGCCTTCATCTGTTCGTTTAAATAATACTCGCGCTGGCTTTTTTCCATCTGTTTTTTAACACGGCCGCGAATACGCTTTTCTACATGGATTAAATCTATTTCGCTGTCCATTGCAGCTATCAGTTGGTCGATACGCGCATTCACATCGGCTATCTCTAGCAAGGCCTGCTTCTGTTCTACACTTAGCGCCATATGTGCGGCGACGGTGTCGGACAAACGCCCCGGCTCATCAATGCCGGTTAGCGACGACAGCACCTCTTTCGGTACTTTCTTGGTCGAAGTGACGTATTGCTCGAACTCCTTGCGCAACGTGCGCGCCAGGGCGACACTTTCTTCTTCAACGACCGGTCGGCTTTGGATCGCGCTGACGATGGCCCGAAAGTAGTCCGGTTCATCGTAGGCTTCGTCGAGGCTCACTCGCGCGATACCTTCGACCAGTACTTTTACCGTACCGTCCGGTAAACGTAGCAGTTGCAAGATATTTGATACCGTGCCAACACGATACATATCGTCTAAGCCGGGGTCATCCTGCGTTGCATCTTTCTGCGCCACCAACAGTATTTGTTTGTCATCCGCCATGGCCGCTTCCAAAGCCTGGATGGACTTTTCACGACCAACAAACAACGGAATAACCATGTGCGGATAAACCACCACATCACGCAGTGGCAGTAACGGAATTTCAGAATTACTAAGCAAGCTTTCGGATGCAGAATCGGTCATATCTAGAACCTAAATGGCTCGCACGAATGTCAGAATTTTGTGCGAGCCGTATGGAGTGGCTAAAGCCAGTGGAGATGATGTGCGGCCGAACGCGGCCCGTCGTGCAATAACGCTATTCTTCAGGCGCGACCTTCGACGTTGTTTCCGGAGTCTCGTAGACCAACATAGGTTCAGAGTCGCCGTTAATGACGGAGGCATCGATCACCACTTTACGCACATTTTCCACCGATGGAATGTTATACATGGTGTCTAATAGAACAGATTCAAGTATAGAACGCAATCCGCGCGCCCCGGTTTTGCGGGCCATCCCTTTCGTAGCGATAGCCTTGAGGCCGTCTTCACGGAAATCGACTTCGACATGCTCCATTTCAAACAACTTAGCAAACTGTTTGGTCAACGCATTGCGCGGCTCGGTCAAAATTCGCACCAAGGCTTCAACGTCGAGCTCTTCCAGCGTGGCGATGACTGGCAGGCGACCAACGAATTCCGGAATAAGACCATAACGTACCAGATCTTCCGGTTGCAGATCGCGCAGCACGATGCCCACATTTTTCGAATCGTCTTTGCTTTTCACCTCAGCGCTGAAGCCAATGCCGCTTTTTTCCGAGCGATCACGAATTACCTTATCAAGACCCGCAAAAGCCCCGCCGCAAATAAAGAGAATGTTGGAAGTGTCGACTTGCAGAAACTCTTGTTGCGGATGTTTGCGTCCACCTTGTGGTGGAACCGAAGCGATGGTGCCCTCGATAAGCTTCAACAGCGCCTGCTGCACACCCTCGCCAGAAACATCGCGAGTAATTGACGGATTGTCAGACTTGCGCGAAATTTTGTCGATTTCGTCGATATAGACGATGCCCATTTGGGCTTTTTCCACATCGTAATCACATTTTTGCAGCAACTTCTGGATGATATTTTCAACGTCTTCGCCAACATACCCTGCTTCGGTTAAAGTCGTCGCGTCAGCTATAGTAAATGGCACATCAAGCAAACGCGCCAATGTCTCAGCTAGCAGGGTTTTACCACTACCGGTAGGTCCAACCAGCAAAATATTACTCTTACCCAGTTCAACATCACCTTTTTTGGCATCATCATGCTTCAGACGCTTGTAATGATTGTACACCGCCACCGCCAGCACTTTTTTGGCGCGCGCCTGACCGATGACATAGTCGTCAAGTATTTCCTTAATCTCTTGTGGAGTTGGCAGTTTTTCGTGCTGGCTTTCGCTGCTGCTCTCTTGCACCTCTTCACGAATAATATCGTTACAAAGGTCAACACATTCGTCGCAGATAAATACCGATGGGCCGGCAATCAGCTTTCGCACTTCGTGCTGGCTTTTACCGCAGAATGAGCAGTAAAGCAGCTTGCCGCTGTCGTCACTGCCGTCTTTTGTGTCATCACTCATCGAAACCGTCCCTCACCACTTGCGCCAGGGTTAAAGATGCGACGTTTTGAAAGTTTTTTCAAGCCCTGAACGGTGCAAAAATACAGACTCTACAAATCAACTTTCGGCTTTGACATCTCGGTTGCCCAACACCTCATCAACCAGCCCATACTCTACAGACTGCTGAGCGTTCATAAAGTTGTCTCTTTCTGTGTCATTCGCTATGGTTTCTATGTTTTGCCCTGTATGCATTGCGAGCAGTTCGTTAAGCCGTTGTCTTATAATAAGAATTTCCTTGGCTTGAATATCAATATCGGTGGCCTGGCCCTGCGCACCGCCGCTGGGCTGGTGAATCATTGTGCGTGCATTCGGCAGGCAATAGCGTTTTCCTTTAGCACCACCGCTGAGCAAAAACGAGCCCATACTTGCCGCTTGTCCAACGCACATGGTGCTCACGTCCGGCTTGATGAACTGCATGGTATCGTAAATAGCCAGACCAGCGGTCACGGAACCACCCGGCGAGTTGATGTAAAGATGAATGTCTTTGTCCGGGTTCTCCGACTCAAGAAACAACAATTGCGCGACGATCAAATTTGCCATTTGGTCTTCAACCTGACCAACCATGAAAATGACCCGTTCTTTCAACAGGCGCGAGTAGATATCGTAAGACCGCTCGCCGCGCGCGGACTGTTCGACGACCATTGGCACGAGGCCCAGATTATGTGTTTCAAAGTGAGATTGGTGAGTTGGCATTAAACATTCCTGTGGTGGTTAATAGTTGCACACGCAGACTAGCGCTTTACCGGGTGACGCTTTAATTGTAGTACCGCCACCACGACCACGTCCATTTAATGCGGAAATACTTGGCTTTTTACTGCTGTTGTTGCGCCTGCAAAGCTTCCTGGTAGCTGCAGCTTTTTTCGTCAACAGTCGCCACTTCCAGTATTTCGTCGACAACTTGCTCTTCCAACGCCGCGGCTTCCACCGACGCCAGCCGCTCTTGATCGCTGTAATGCCAGTTTATGACTTCTTCGGGGCTTTCGTAGGTCGCCGCCATGTCTTCGATCATTGTGCGCACTTTTTCAGCGTTTGGTTTAATGTCTTTCTGTTTAATGACTTCACCCAGAATCAGACCCAGTTTTACCCGCCTTTGCGCTTGCTCATTGAACAATTCATCGGGCAGCAAGGAGGCATCGAACTGTTCAGCCGCCGCGCCAAATTGTTGTAGCGATTGCTGCCTCAGCGTGTCGATTTCGCCACTCAGCAGCGCCGCCGGTATTTGCACGTCGTGTGCGTTGATTAACGCTTCCATCACTTGCGATTTCACATTTGCCGTGATCGCGCTTGCCAATTCGCGGTCCATGTTCTCTCGCACTTCTTTGCGAAACTGTTCTTCGCCGCCTTCGGTGACGCCCAGCTTTTCGAACAAGGCGTCGTCCAGCTCGGCGGCGTGATGTTCGCGCACTTCGTTTAGCTTGACTTTGAATTCGACGGCGGCGCCCTTCAGTTCCTCGGCGTGGTAATCTTCGGGGAAACTCAGCTCCAAGGTTTTCTCGTCGCCTACCTGCATACCAGCGATGCCGTCTTCAAAGCCTGGAATCATCCGCTTTGAACCAAGATCCAGGCTACTGTTTTCGGCCGCGCCGCCATCAAACGGCTCGCCGTCTTTCGTACCGTTGTAATCGATAACTACCTGATCGCCCTCTTGCGCTGCGCGCTCTACTGGCTCCCATTCGCCGTGTTGTTCGCGTAGCTTCAATATCGTGTCGTCAACGTCTTCATCGGTTACTTCTGCAACAGCACGTGTCACTTTAAACTGGGAAAGATCTGTCAGACCAATCTCTGGATAGACTTCAAACGTAGCGGTGTATTCAAAATCGAAACCTTGTTCGTCGGTTTTAGTGGCGATGTTGGGGCGACCCGCCGGTTTAATGTCTTCCTGTTCGACCGCTTCGTAGAACGTTTGATTCATCAATTCGCCCAGTACTTCCTGCCGTACCCCGGCACCAAAGCGTTGGCGGACGACTTTCAATGGCACTTTTCCGGGTCGAAACCCAGCCAGTCGCACGTTGGGCGCCGCTTTTTGCAAGCGCGCGTTTACCTCGGTATCAATTTTTTCAACGGGAATACCAATAGTCAGACGGCGTTCCAATCCGCCTATCGTTTCAACAGAAACCTGCATGTACGGTCCTCATAGTGTTTGGGCAATAGCTCGGAGGTGCATGCGCACATCGGGTGCTAACTCAAGATTGCCTGTCAGTTGTGTGGTGCGAAAGGAGAGACTCGAACTCTCACGTCTTTCGACACTGGAACCTAAATCCAGCGCGTCTACCAATTCCGCCACTTTCGCATAACTCCTGACAACTCTTCGCGGGGAACATCAACCTTATGCTGCTGTTTTTTATGAAAATTACGGAGGAAAAAGGCTGAGTTTTCAAGGGCCGCGATTGTGCCACAAGCATATGTACTATTCAACCTAGAAACCGCAGATGGGCGCGAAAAAGATGTGCATGCTATTGATGTGCATGGGGAATTTGAAAAACTCGTGGTCACCTTATTGGTGATGAGAGCTTTTTCAAATTTTTCAGGTGCATTAAGAGCGTGTGCATACTTACGTGATCCAACTGCGGTTTTTAGGTTCTGCTTGCTTTGGACACTTTCGGCTCGGCTATGAGCACAACACTGCCAGCACTGCCAGCCGATTTCACATTCTGCATCGCGGTCGGGAAAGCATGGCCGGGAACGAGCAGCGCTTGTTCCGGCTGGCATAACACGTCGCCAATTTGTACCGTCCCAGTAATGACAATTACTAGCTTATAGGTCATGCCATGCAACTGCAGTCGCGCGGCAACAGGCAAGTTAATGCGCCATACCGAAAAGTCGTCGAAGTCGACAATTTGGCTGCGTTTACATCCGTCGATTTCCTGGGCAACAAATTCCGGCGCCACGTACGGGTCTAGCTGCGTAATTTGCATGGCCGCCGCGGTGTCCCAATGACTCTGGGTTAGCACTTTTTGCGCAAAAGAGACGATCTGCCGCTCGTAGACCGGCGTTTGAAATTCGATAGTGCGCACGCCGTGTTGCAGGGCATGCGGCAAGCGTTGCGGAATAACGATAACGTCGCCCACCGCCAAAGGATGCAGACCGGTAAATTCGTCCATCGTCTGGCGCAGTGTTTTTTCCTGCGTACGTAGCGCTTGCGGCACCGCGCTCAGCCATTGTCGTGTTTGCTCGGCAGTTACGACCGCGCTAGCATCGATACCCTGCTGTGCACGCTGTTGATCCAGCTCAGCGTCGATTCGCTCGCGCACTTGGCGATAGCGATTCACTGCTTCCATATAGGCGTTTTTGAATTCCGTATCACTACCGTATGACTGACGCTTTTGCTGGTTAAAGCCTATGCGTATGGCGCCAGTGCCATTCGCCCAACAGGCGGTATCGACTTGGGTCACGACATAGACTTCCTGTTTCACCTCATGCAGTTCAAAATATAGATCGCCATAGACTGGCTCAGGCAAGGGGTCAAGAATCTTGAGTAGGACAATCGTGTCTTCTGCCGGCCCGAGTAAAAAGTCCGGCAGTGCGGCGATCGCCCATGGCAATGGGCAATACAAATCCGCATCGCCAATTTTACAGACCCCGCGTTGTTCAATGCCGGTATACCAAATCTCTTTGCCCCAGGGTTTTGCTATATCCACGGTTTGCAAAATTAATGCACTGTTGCTGTCAAGCACGGGCGTTTGCAATGCATGGCTTAATTCTCCCAGCGTCATGGCTTGGTCGATAGCGAGCAATTGTTGCAGGTATTCGGTTTGATCGGTCACCAGCGTGTAAAGTTGAACGCCGTCACTTCCGCTTTCTATTTCATAAAGCGCAGCGAGGTGAAGTTCCGTGACCGGATCGTTCCAGTATGCGGCTAGCTTGAAAGTGGCGGCTACTCTTTTAGTTCCAAGCGCTTGCTGGTCTGCGACGGTAGCTGCCTCCAACCAGGCGGGCAGCTGCTCGAGCGTAAGGGCTGCAAGTTTCACTTCAGGCGAGCGCAACTTGTACCGGGTCCTGGTGAACGATGACATCACTGCCGGGGAAGGCTTGTTCAATCTGCCGCTCTACGTTGTCTGCAATAGCGTGGGCCTGCTGCAACGCCATGGTCTCGTCCATTTCAATATGCATTTGTACGATATAATTGCTGCCCGCCTGCCGCGTGCGTAAGTCGTGTAGGCCTTGAACTCCATCCTGGCGCAATGCTATGGCCGCTATTTGTTCATCAATTTCCGGCGGCAGTTCGCGGTCCATCAAACTTTGCAGGCTTTGATAGCCCAGCTTTCCTGCTTCCCAACAAATATAAGCCGCTATAGCCAAACCCATATACACATCGACTTGCGACCAGCCAAAATGCGCCAACAGCAAGGCTGCAATAATACTGATGTTGATCAACAAGTCGGTCTGGTAGTGCAAAGAATCGGTTTTGATTAGCGGCGAATTGGTCACTTTAATAGCGTGGCGTTGCAGCAACACCAGGCCAAGGGTCAATGCCGTCGCAATCAACATCACGCTAATTCCAACATCGGTATTGTGCAGCTCAACCGACCCTGGTTGCAGCAGTCGTTGCACAGAATAGAGCAACAACAGCAGGCCGGAGCCGATGATAAACGCCGCCTGCGCCACTGCTGCTAGGGCCTCGGCTTTGCCGTGACCGAAGCGGTGCTCATCGTCAGCAGGTTTAATGGCGTAGCGGATGGCGACAAGATTGACTAGTGACGCTAGCGAATCCATGATCGAATCCAGTAGTGACGCCATGATGCTAACCGAATCCGTTAGAAACCAGGTGACCAGCTTGACGGCAATGAGAATGACTGCCACTAATACTGAGGCATAGCTGGCGAGTACTAACCAGCGATTCTTTGTGGCCACGCTTTGCAACGATTGCTCCTTTAGCTTTCGGTTAGGCACGCCGGATCAAAGGTGTAATCACCATTTAGCCAGCCAGTAATTTCTGCGCAACAATCCACATTAAATTGCGCGTATCTTTTTAGCAACCGTTGTCTCGCGCCAGCATCCAGGCAGTTTAGCCCCTGATCGCAAAACAACGGTACGTCTTCACGCAGGTAACTCGCCAACCTCGCATCCTGCAATTGCGCCAGCGCGGAGTTCAATGCGCTTTCGGCGTCGTAGTGTTGTTTCTCAGCGTACAGACGCGGCAGACTATGAAGCGCAATTTTTGACAACGCGCATTGATTCATTGGATTGCTGAAATGTCCACGCGCCGTTTCCGGCAAGCGAAAATCACGCTGCTGAAATGGCCGCACATTTAAAAAGTTGCTGGCCTTTTCGCCGTCGTTGACCGGGTAGTTATCCCAGATCACGGGATGACGTTGCAATTGCTGCGCAATGACTTGCAGGTCATCACGCATGATCGAGGTCGAGCAAACCTGATTGCCGGTCCAGAACACATCGACATCGGCGCTCAGACCTGCGCCTAAATCGCGCCAATAGCTCGCCGGCCGCGCGCCAAACACTTTTTCCAATACAGGATCGTGCGAATAGTAGGTTGGGCACACAATCAGATGGGGCGTGGTTGTGTGTTGTTGAATATGCTCGACAATAGCGAGTTGACGTTGTGCAAGGTTGGCAAACTCGCAGTGCATATCATCGAACAAGATACATAATAATGCGGGATTCAAGCTATTGATTTGCTCGAGCTTAGTGCTTAAAAATTTAGCCGCGCTATGATCAAATTGCGCCACGGCCCCCAGCGGCGATAAGCCTACACCCCAACATATGCCGAGCACCGAACAGGCTTCGGATTGCTCTTGCAACGCGAGCAGCTCTGTATCGGTAAATGGTTCGGCCCATCCACCTCGGAGCTTGCGTGCTGCCTTGGGCGCGTACACGAAACTGTTAAAACTCTCCGCCGCTAAAAATTCAAACAGCTTTAGCCGCGCTTCATCGGTCCACATCTTGCCATAGAAGCCTTCGATAACGCCAAGCGGGAAATTAGGCATTAGCACAGCCGGAATAAATTTGGTAGACAACTCATAGGTTGTAACAAGGTAACAAATTTATTCATTCAAAACGCACATAAAAACAATCAGACCTATCACAAATTGATCTAAAAGTGATCGGTTAAAAAATAGACAATCGAAATAAATGCGCCATACTTAATTTAAGTTTGCTGACTTGTTAAGTTGTCTTGGCGGCAGACCAGAGAAGCCAGCAGTATCGGCTTCTCCTTGGATTTATTCCTTGTAGTTTCACTCCTATTGGTCTTGGCCCGAAATCTCCCCCGGATTTCGGGCTTTTTTTTATTTACATGGATGTAATGTACGTCGCGGTAGACAGGATGTCGTGAGCGACGTCTCATAGCCCGCACGATACACCAATAGTCTGATTGCCCTTAGGTAAGACATTCCCATGATTTTAAAGACTTGGGAAGAGAGTTGCTACGCAAACATGCGCCGCGACAAGTGAACTACATAGTATGCGTAGGCCGCTCAGAGTCCAGCGAACCCGCAAGATAGGTCTCAATTTTCTTACTGGCCACGTCGTCCATGCCATTAAATTGCACACCGATGCCGGCCGAGCGGTTGCCCTGTGCGCGCTTGGGAGTAACCCAAACCACTTTGCCGGCTACCGGGATTTTTTCCGGTTCTTCCATCAGGTTGAGCAACATAAACACTTCGTCGCCTAGCGTATAGGATTTGTTGGTCGGGATAAACAAACCGCCGTTTTCGAGAAATGGCATGTAAGCAGCATATAGCACTGCTTTGTCTTTAATCGTTAACGATAAGATTCCGTTGCTGGCGCCTGCTCTTGTGCTCATGTGCGTCTGCTATTTGTTAATGTGTAAAAGTCATATTGGTCGACACTTTTGGGTGTCATACCTAACTTTAGTCACATATTTAAGCTTTCGCCAACCGCGAACTTGAGCTTGTATGAAATTCAATCAATAACGCTTCCAATGCCAGTTGCTTGTTGGGGTTGCCGCCATGATGCAGTCTTTTCAGCACATCCTGGGCGGCTGCATAAACCGCGAACAGCCGCTCTACCGGAACCTGTTGGCTGATCCGTGCGTACGCTTGTCGTTCGTCGGAATCAATTTCCGCACCCGTCTGTGCAGCAAGAGCGAAACGAGTCGAGTCCGCAAGGTAATTCGCCAGACGTTCCAGCAACAACTGCAACGGAAGCTTAGACCACTGCTCCACAACGGCAGGCATAGCGGCACGCGATTGTGCAACGGCCTGCACACCCGAGCAAACTGCCTGCTGAATCTGCATATGCTCATCGTCAGCAACAAGCGCAGCGCACGGCCGACCGCGCATAAGCTGCAACCGCCGCCGCGCAGCAGCGCCATCATCGAGCTGCTCAGTTAGCCATGCGAGAGCAATGTCTGGCGCTGGCGTTGCCAGTGTCAGCGTCTGGCAGCGCGAACGAATGGTGGCCGGCAAGCGCCTCGGCACCGCACATAGCAACAAGAAATACGTGTCGGGAGTAGGTTCTTCCAGGCTTTTTAGCAGGGCATTCGCGGCGTTGATATTAAGCGCGTCAGCTGGTGTGAGCAGCACCACTTTGCGGCCACTGCGCTGCGCTGTTTGTGCGACGAATTGGCTTAACTCTCGTACCTGGTCGACGCGAATCACCTTGCCCGGCTCCTCCGGTTGCAAGGTGACGAAGTCAGCATGGGTTTGTGCGCTGAGCAGGGTGCATGAACGGCATTCCCCACAGGCAAACTGGGACGGCTGTTCACACAACAGATAATTTCTCGCCGCCAGCGCGAATTGCAACTTGCCTATGCCCGGCACACCGGCGATCAGTAAGGCGTGGGCAAACTTACCCGCGTCGATTTGGCTGCGCAGTTTTTGCCACTGCCCTGCTTGCCAGGGCAGTATTTGAGCCAGGCTTGCCGCTGGATCGTCTAACATGAGTTTTGTAACAGAGGCCGCAGGGCCGCTTCAATATTGTGCTGCACGTTGCTCAGCGGCGCATTGGCATCAATAAGCGCATAACGCTCTGGCTGCAACTGCGCGCGCTCGAGATAGCTCTCACGTACCCTGTTAAAAAACGGCAACTCTTCCTGCTCAAAACGATCGAGCGCAGCGCGAGATCGAGCGCGTTGCAGACCCAGCTCAGGGTCAATGTCGAGTAACAGCGTAAGATCGGGGTGCAAACCTTGTTGCACCGAATGTTCAAGCTGGCTGATCAGCGCCATATTTATGCCACGACCGCCGCCTTGATATGCGTAGGTGGCATCGGTGAAGCGGTCGCATACAACCCAACTGCCGTTGTCCAACGCCGGCTTAATAAGTTGACTGATGTGCTGCGCCCGAGCCGCGAATATAAGCAGTAGCTCGGCGCTGGGATCGAGCGTTTCATCATCCAGACCAAGCAGCAATGTCCGTATTTTTTCGGCCAATGGGGTACCGCCGGGCTCACGTGTGCTAACGAACTCAATACCATGATTGCGCAGCAAGGACTCGATAAATTCTACGTTGGTCGTTTTACCAACGCCCTCCCCACCTTCAACAGTAATAAATCTACCTCTACTCATAATGTTAGTGTAGTGACCTGTATAAATGGCTGAAATAGCGTGACGCCAAGGGCGTTAGACGCAAAGCGCATTTCCGCAGGCATATTGGGGATATATCGAGGGAATGCACCAAAAGTAGGCGCTTTTAGGCGACAGCAGCGGATGGCCCCTTGGCGTCTCGCCCGAAGGGAGCGGCTAAATTTGCGCCCTGCTTCGTTGGAGTCCTTGTCAATAGGCCCACTATTCACTGCGAACTCCGTCTCGCAGTGCACAAATTTTGCTCGCTCTATTTCAACCATTTATACAGGTCACTACACTAATTCTTCGGCGCCGAGCGG
>JBPCXM010000044.1:0-6637 GCA_051008535.1 Pseudomonadales bacterium
CACCCTATGGGAAACATAAAATAGCGCCGAGGGATATCTGTGAGGAGGATTATTAGAGGCCGAGGCCCCTGCGGTAATCAACTTAACTGTTATTTATTAAGATTTGTCGTTGAGATGTCTTTCTAGAAAAACAAATGGATATGAGGTAAGGTTTGGCGCTCACAGTGAGTAATACGACCGTAACAGAGGAATTAGTATGGCTGCCCCAGCTATATCCCGACCAAGATCATCCAAATTTTCTGAGGAAGACTGGCAGGTCTATTCCCAGTTCTGGCATCCAGTTGCCTTCAGCAGTGAACTATCCAAACACAAACCTCACGGTGTGATTTTACTGGACGTACCGCTTGTACTGTATCGAACCTCAGGCGGCGTAGTTGCCGCACAGCGGGCCTGCCCACACCGAGGCGCTGACCTGGCCCAGGGTTGGGTAGAGGGCGATTTACTCAATTGCCCCTATCATGGCTTTCAATTTAACGACGAGGGCAACTGTACCAAATTGCCGTTCGCTGGTGATCAGGATGTGAAAATCCCAAAAAAACTCTGCCTGCAAACCTTCAAAGTCGAGGAAAAATACAACCTGATCTGGGTATGTCTTAATGGTGAGCCTCTGGCACCGTTGCCCGGCTGGTCTGAATTGGAGGCCTCTGAAGCACAAGGGTTGCAGGTTTTAGAGATACCGGCCTCTAACTGGAACTCTTCAGCGGCTCGCCATACTGAAAACTTCAATGATCAAGCCCACGTGACCGTATTGCATAGAGATTCTGCGGGTGGTTTTGTTAACCCGGTTCATTGTACAAAAGAAAACTGGGCGGTGTCAGAAACTGAGCACGGTGCCAGTATCGTGATTTCGGATGTCGACAAGGACTTGTCTGAGCAGATTTATACCGAACAGGAAATTTACTGCCCCCACGCCAGTGATCTGCGTTTAACAACGCCTGAGGGTGAGATCACCAAGTACTTTGATGCAGTGTGCCCGGTTTCTACCAATAAAAGCCGTATCTTCTTTCAGGCTGTGAGGAATTATCAAATTGATCAGCCGATAGACGACTGGTTGGTTTTCGAAAGCAATATAGTCGAAGAGGACCGAAAGGCAATGGAAGCCATTTACCCTCTGGAGACCCCACTGGCTCCGGGGGCCGAGGTGCATACGATAGCTGACCAGTTCTGTATGGCCTACCGCCGTAAGTTACAGTCTTATGGCATGACGTCTATGGGCGATAGCGGTGAAAAGTGGTACGACGTCGAAGGTTGGCGCTATTACCCGGATGATTACTCGCTTACCTATGTAAGTGGGTAACTCTATTCAATAGGATTTCGACAAAGGCTTTGTCGAATTGGGCTTGGCTGGTAGACCCGGAGGTCTAACATCGGAGCAGCTAGAAAGTGGGAGTGAGTGGGTAAATCTAGGGATATGAGCCCCTAAGGTATCCCAGCGTGGAAATTTTGCGATCCCACCGACATCGGAGCGCGATTAGAGTTTAATTTGGTCCGCCAGCATCACTTCGGCCTGCACTGTGTCCTCCAGACCCCAACCACCCATCAGGTAGTGGTGTACGATGCGGATTGCCATCTGACCAATGTGGCTCTCAAAGCCGTCCAAGTCTCCAAATTCGTCGCTCAGTTGGCTCAGGCAGTACCCCTTCATGGGTTCGTAGGCCCAGATGGGCACAAAGCCGACGAACGCTTCTTGGCAGGTCGTCATAACGGCATCGATGAAACGGCACCCTCGCTCGAAGCCCGCTCTGTCGGTAAGTTCGTACCGGCCGGGAACAAAACGGTCCCATTCGAGATCCAGGAAGCTGCGCATGTAGCGAATGAAATTACAGAGGTGATAGTCAGGCGTAAAACCGTAACGCGCGTTGGCGAGTATAGTGTCTGATGAAAACAAAATCTTCTCCGCAGCGAAGTACACCGCCAGATTGCCTGAGCCGTGTGTGGGCCCGGGGTTCAGCAATAGTAACTCGACGCCGTCTATCTCGAGCGTGTTGTTCTTGCCCGTGACCACGCGCGTTGGTTGCGTCTGACCCTGAGCGCCGCGTGCCTTGACCACTTTGGCACACATCTCATCGGCGACTATTTCGGCATTGGGCGCCAGATCTGCGGCGAAGCCGGCGTGATCCAAGTGATCGTGCGATTAGAGGATAGTGCCAACAGGCTTGTTGGGGACTGCCGCCGCTATGGCCCGGTGTGCCGAAAGTGTCGAAGGCTATAACGCTGTTTTGTGCTTCCACAAAAAGTGTACGCACCTGTCCGTCGGTCACGGTGTAGAGTCGGTCTGACAGCATTTCTGTTGTCATTTTTGGCTCGGCCGCGAGATAAGCCTGGGCACCGTCGAGGGTAAATAATCCGCGATTCTCTGTCATGACTATTCTCCTACAGTGGGCTCGTGTCAGGTTTCAGGTTGCCCTCTATGCCCCAGCCGCCGGTCAGGTACTCCTGCATATATCGGGTCAGGTTCATGGCGCCGTATTCGTAGTAGCGAAAACCACTGCTGTACAATGGGCCTAACTTTTCATCGGTATACTTATTGAGGCCATCCCAGTCGTGTGGGTCAACGCCATCGAATATCGCCTGCTGTCCAAAATCAAACATGCGCTCCCAATAGTCCATTATTTCGATGAAGCGCTCTCTCGTGAGCGGCCAAAAGTGGCCCGGCACAAACAGGTCCCAGTCCAGGCTCAAAAAGCGTTTCATGACCGGGATGTAGTGGGTCAGGTGCCAATCGAATAAGGTGGCATATCCCACTCCATCGGCGATAGTGTCGACCATGAACAGAGTCTTGCTCTGGGGCAAGAAGGCGGCGATGTTGCCGTCACCGTGGGTATGCCCTGGGTATATAAGTTCGAAGTAACAGCCGTCTATATCGTACGAGAATCGCTCCTCGGTAAAGGTTTCATGGGCGGGCAACTGACCACTGGACTGGCGCCCGACGATGACCCGATTGGCGTAGTCGTGGCTGATTATTTTTGCACCCGGAGCCAGGTCGGCCGCGTAGCCGCAGTGATCAAGGTGTTCGTGTGAATACACGATTGTGTGGATGGGCTTTTTGGGGAAGACCCTGCCAATGGCTTGCTGGTAGGCCCGAGCCGTACCCGGTGTGCCAAAGGTGTCAAACGCCACACAGCCTTTTCGGCCCTCGAGAAAAATCGTGCTGTAGATTCCCTCGCTGGCGCTCCAGATATTGTCTCGTAGGGGTTGGTAGCAGATGTCGCGATAGGCACCTTGGATTGCCAGGTCGCCGCCAATAGTGAATATACCGCTGTGCTCCGAGCAGCTGTGTTCGCCCTCACTCATGGTGATGTCTCCGGGGTGTCCAGTAGTAGAGCAATAGTAGGACCGGTTGAGGTTAAGTTCTTGTCTGAAACTGCACAGTACATAGGTTCGCAGTGCAATGTTGTGTTTGGGAAATTTGGACGCAATACACCGAGTGAGGGCTCCACACCTCTCAATTCCCGGACGTTGTTGACTCCCCTGAAATCGCTTCTTCTGTGATGTCTCTGGCGCGTACTCAGAATAACGCCCGGCGAATCAAATTTACACCCATCAGGGCAAAGATCACCAAGACAGTGTAACGGAATTTCTCCGGGTCCATATGCCGTCTTATTATTTCGCCAAACGTATAGCCGATCAGGCTGGGGACAATCATGCTCAGCGAGAGCAGTGCCGTGTTGCCGCTTAACAGTCCGGCATGCCAGTACCCGATGCCCAGGGGAATACTACCCAGCGCAAAGAGCATGCCCGCAGCTCTCACGAATTCGTTTTTATCGACGCGACGCGCTAAGAGGTAGATTACCATGGGGGGAGACCAGATCGCGGTCAGACCTCCCAGCACTCCAGCCAGTACCCCGCCAACGATTTGTGCCGCTTTGTCATAGCGTTTCGGCAGTTCCGGAGGGAGTGTCAACAGACTTGTTCCGGAAAACAGGATAATCATCGTACCTAGGATGATCAGTAGAGTATTGGTACCAACGGATGCGGTGACAAGGGTGGTTAGGCCCATCGATAACATCAGCACCAGAGCAAATCTCCAGTAAGTTATCAAGGTGGCAACGGCCTCGCCTTCGCGTAGGACTTGCCAGATATTGGAGATCAAGATGGGAAATACCACCAGAGACATCGCCACTCGTGGCTCGGTGAATTGCGCAAGGATACCGATAGCAGCTGTGGGCAAGCCGATTCCCACTGTACCTTTGATCACTCCTGCGAACAAATAGGTGGTGATGGCCAGTAAAAGAAAATCAAAGCTGATTGTCATGAACGCTGCTCAGATGGGTTGCTCTGTCCTAGAAACACTCAGTAACGACATGTGCTGGACTGGAAGTCGGCTACCAATTGGCTTTATATAGCTTTGTAAGAGCACCACTCCCTGGATTTCTCCAGACCAGCGCGCTCGACAATCCCATCAGATGCCTCCTGAATGGAGCTGAGCATGGCCTCCTCCTCTTCGCGATCGAACAAAGTAAAGACGCGATCTTCCATCAGAACTTTGCCATCGACAAGTACCGTTTCTACTTCAGTACCCAGGGTCTGATAAACCAGGACAGATACGATATTGTGACGCGGGATCAGGTGGGTACCAGACAGGTTAAGAATATTAAGGTCGGCTTTCTTCCCCGCTTCCAGGGAGCCAATTTCGTTTTCCATACCCAGGACTCTTGCGCCTTCAATGGTGGCCATTTCCAGTACCCGCTCAGCGGTAATCGCCACGGCGCTTTCGTATTTACCTTTTTGCGCTAACGCCACCATCTTCATGTCGGCGAGCATATTGATATTGTTATTCGCCGTGGCGTTGTCGGTGCCCATGCCGGTCAAAATCCCTGCCGTATGAAAGTCAGTCAGCGGAGGTATTCCTTCACCGACAAACATATTGGAGGCAATACAGTGGGCGATGCGGGTATCCGTGCGCGCCATGATGCGAATGTCGTTATCGTTCACCTGGGTACAGTGTACGGCAATATAGTCGGAATCCATGATGCCCAGCGTGGCGAGGAACTCTACCGTCGAAACGCCGGCACGGGTATTGTCGAAATGGGATTCAGAGGTATGGGTCGTTATTTTGCCGTTGTGCTTCCGGCTGAGCTCTTTGATTTTCAACCAGCCCTCAGTGGAGGTCATGGTGGCGACCGCCGGTGAACCCCATACATTGATACGACCGTTGCCCCGACCCTTATGGCGTTTGATGCAGGCTTCGATGGAACTCATCGCCGCGTCGGTATCTTCATACACTTCAAAGGGGAGAGGGTCTTTTGGTCCCCTGGCGACAATGGCACCAATATACTCTTCGGTGCCCTGTGGGAAATGATCAATAAACTGACGAACCATAATAGCGCGCAAGCCGAACTTATCGTAGGAGTCGATACAGGTATCAACAGACATATCGATACGGTCGATGGCATAGTCGTGGTTGTCGACAAAGGTGGTCACACCGGCGCGAATCGCATCCATACACCAGAGGCTGCTGCCGGCTTCCAGGTCTTTCTGACTTTGGGCCGCCAGCCCCGGATATATAGCATTGAACAGCCAGTCGTATATCAACCGATCGTCGGCCAGCCCACCCCGTAGCAGTATGTCGTTTACGTGGGTATGGGTGCTGACGAAGCCGGGTAGAACCACTTTCCCATCGGCGTCGATGACTTTCGCCGCAGTATCAAGGGGGCAGTCTTTCTGTGCGCCAACAGCTTTAATCAAACCGTCGTGAACAGCTACGTAGCCCTGTGGATGGATAGTACGTTCGTCGTTCATGGTGACGACGATAGCGTTTTTGATGAGCAGATCAATAACCGTCATAGCGCGACCTCTTTGTTGGGTGTCAGATACCAGCGAAGTGATGAAAATATTACGAAGCAGAGACTAAAGGCGGCAAACACCACTGCAAAACCGTGCGGGTCCCAAATGTCCATTGCTATTCCAGTTAGCACAGGCCCCGTCAGAGTGCCTACACCGAACACTGCACCAATGGCCACGTTGGCTATGGCTAGATCGATACCCCTATAACGCTGGCCGATAATTGTCAGTATCAGGGTATACAGCCCTGAAAAGAGTCCACCCCAGAAAAACAGGACGAGCCAGTAGCTGGAGGTCCCCACCACCACAGGCAAGAGTGTGGCGAGGAGACCGACGCCTGCACCGCACAGGGTCATCAGCGCGTAACGGTTGAATCTATCGGCCAGGATACCGACGGGGTAGGTGAGAAACACACCGCCCAGACCGAGTACCGTCAAGGTAGTAGCCGCGCCGGATTGACTTAGGCCACTGCGAACACTGAATACTGGCAGCAGGTTGGAAGCGATAGAGTCTTTCCAGGAAAAGAGTAGTACGCCAGCCACCATCACCGGTGCAATCACCGCAAAGGAAAGTGGGTTGAAGGACGCCTTGCCGTGCATGGTTGGCGATACATTGGTGGCCCAGAACAGCGGGATGGCCGCAATAGCAATTAGCGCTGCACCTATCAAAAAGGGCGTCCAGCCAGTGATGCCCGCCAGGGGGATAATCAGTGGTCCGCAGGCCAGTGCCGCTGCCATGGTGGTACCGTACAGTCCCATCACACGGCCACGGCTGGCGTCGGGAGTAATTTCATTCACCCAGGTTTCGCTCGCGACCAGCAGGCAGTTAATGGTCGTACCACTCAGCATACTGA
>JBPCXM010000045.1:0-16788 GCA_051008535.1 Pseudomonadales bacterium
GCCTGATAGTGTTCAAAGTGACCGACAATTGCTGGCATGGCCACGTCCCGGTAGTGGGTAAGCGCTTGTCGATTCAAATGAACTACCTGGTCGGCAAAGCGGCCAAGAGCAAACATCAATTCTTCCACAGCCTTAGTGCCAAACTAAAAAAAGGCTTGGACGCTGATTAAGCCTGGCCCCACACACAGGCTAGCCGTGATTAGCAACCGTAGCAGTCGTGGCAACCGCAAATTTCTGCCCAGAATTGAGTCAGTCGTCAACGGCTACCCCTTTATCCAACATCGGATCACGGAGAGTAGCGCTGAAATTCGCGACGTGCTTGCCGCGTTTGCCAGTCAACCCATCGACGTGCTTGCCATCAACGGCGGCGATGGCACAGCGGCCGCGGTGCTTGGCTGTTTGTTCAACGAATCACCATTCGAACGGCCACCTAAGGTGATATTGTTGCCGGGGGGAACGGCCAATATGAGTGCAGGCGACGTCGGGATGCGCGGTAATCTGCCGCGTGCCGTCTCTCGCCTGGTTGAATGGGCACAGGGCAAACACCGCAATTGTGAATTGTTACAACGCGCCGTGTTACGCGTGCAGCCGGGCCCACAACAGCCAGCTAGCTACGGGATGTTTATGGGCGCCGGCATCATTATGCAAGGCACCAAATACGCCCACCGCGAGATTCATTCGCGCGGCCTTGGCGACCAACTAAGCCTGGGGTTGGGATTGGTCCGCACCGTCTGGGGTTGGTTACGCCATGATCCGCAGTTTTATCAGCCCATTCGGCTAGGCTACGCGTTGGATGACAACGAGCCGGCGACCGAGGAAGACACCGTGCTGTTGCTGGTGAGCACGCTGCAGCGCCTGTTCCTCGGCATTCGACCATACTGGGGCCAGGAGCCTGGCGTGTTGCGGCTAAGCGTAATTCGTGACCATCCAGAACATTTTTTGCGCGCTTTCCCAGCAGTGCTTCGAGGCCGGCCGAACCGCTTTGTTACTCCACCGGCGGGCTATCTAAGCCATAATGCGCAGCACATCAAACTGTATATGAACGGCAGTTATAATCTCGACGGCGAGATTTTTCATGCGCAGCGCGCAGCTGGCCCGGTCATCATCAGCAATGCGGGAGAGATAACATTTCTCAAGATATAGGTGGATCGACGCCAATATGAATAGCAGTATGCGACCAAAAGCAATAGCTCTACAGCCGGATTTTCCACCATCAGCGGCGCTGGATACCTTGGTAGAAACGCTGCGTGACCGTCATGGTGATTCAATTGCCGCAGTGCTGCTTTACGGCTCATGCTTGCGCAGCGGAGATCTGTTTGACGGCATCGTCGACTTGTACCTCGTCGTAGACGACTACAGATCTTTCTATGACAGCAAGGTGCAGGCATTTGCTAACCGCCTGCTGGCGCCAAATGTATTCTATCTGGAAATTCCCGCCGCCGAACACACCTTCTGCACGAAGTATGCGGTGGTGTCGACCGCAGATTTCAGCCGTGGGGTGTCTTGGCGTTGGTTTCATTCGTATATTTGGGCACGCTTTGCTCAACCGACCGTTATCGCCTGGTGCCGCGACGACGCGAGTCGGCAAATAGTGGTGGCAGCGCAGGCCACCGCTGTGCGAACTTTCTTAAACCGCGTGCTGCCGCGCTTACCGGCTGCAGGCAGCGTGCAAGACATTTGGCAGCGCGGCCTGCGAATGACCTTCGCCGCGGAATTGCGTTCGGAAAAAGCCGAACGCCCCGCAGAACTGGCGGCAGCTGCGGTGGATTACTACAGCGCGGCAACACGCCTTGCGGCCACGTCTCTCAGCTTCAAATTGCTAATTGAAGGCAAAGGTGCTGATGCGCTTTACGAATGTGAGGCGCCACGCCTGAGCCGCATCGTTGCTCGTTTTGCCTGGCCAGCACGCCAGGTTCAAGGCAAGCTGTTATCTATTTTGCGACTGGTGAAAGCGTTGTTTACGTTCGACAATGGGCTGGACTATATCGCCTGGAAACTGCACCGCCACTCGGGTCAGGAAGTCGAAATTCCCGACCGGGTGCGACGTCGGCCGTTGATCTTTATATGGGGTTTTTGCTGGCAACTGTATCGGCGCGGCTTGATTCGCTAGATGGCCGAACCAGCGATAACAAATAACCCGCGTATCTGGCTGGTTATCGGCGACAAGCCGGGGGACAACGCACAAGTAGAAATTATTGCCGACGCGCTGGGTTTGCCGTTCGAGATCAGGCGTGTGCTGCCAAAAGAACAATACGTGCTCGGTAAACCAGCATTTAAAGCGTCACTCTATCACCTAGATTTACATGCCTCAGACAATCTCGAACCACCCTGGCCGGATTTGATACTGACCATCGGCCGCCGACCAGCAATGGCCGCGCTGTGGATTCAGCAACAGTCGGGGGATCGTAGTCAAATCATATTGCTAGGCCGGCCGAAGCGCTGGATGAAGCGTTTCAGCCTGGTTATCGTACCCTCACAGTATTTGCTGCCGAAAAACCCACGCGTGTTGCGACTGGATTTACCGCTGATGCGTAGCAACAAAGCCGCAATCGACAAGGCAACAAACGCCTGGTGTGAACGATTGAGCCCTTTACCGCGCCCTCTCACGGCACTGATGGTCGGTGGTCAAACCAAACCTTTCCGCTTCGACGACAATACGGCGCGTGATTTGCTTGACGCAGCGCAGCGCACCACTGGTGCAGGATTTCTTTATATTACGACCAGCCGCCGTACGCCGCCGGCGGTGGTAGAAGCCCTGCAACAGGCATTGCCCAACAAGGCCTGCTTGTATCGCTGGTCAGCGGATAGCCGTGACAATCCATATCTCGCTCTGCTCGGACTGGCCGATCGGTTTATAGTCACAGGAGATAGCATGTCAATGATGATAGAAGTCGCGCGTTTGGGTAAACCGCTGGCAATCTTCGCACTACCGTATCAACGTGGACTTGGGCCTTGGTTGCAGCAACGAATAACCGCCGGATCCGGTATCAGTATGTTTGGCAAAGTGCTGCAGAGCATGGGAATGCTTAGCAATTCTCGCGATCTGTCTGCGATCCACCAGCAACTCTATGATAAGCAATTGGCGGTGCCCCTTGGTCAAGAATTCCTTCCTGGCGGCTACGCGCCTGAAGATGAACTACAGAAAGTTGTTGTCAGAATTAGGCGATTGATTGCAGACCAAAAAGCTGCGGCTGCAACTTGACGTATACTTCGCACCATTAAGCGCCTCTTATCTACACATGCTGAATCACAGTAACAGTACCTGCCCCATTTGCGCCAGCACGGGAATATACGATTTCAGTAGTCGGGATCTGATGTTCGATGGCGCGACGTCGTACGATTATCATCGCTGCACACGCTGCGAGTTGGTTTACCAACAACCGCTACCAACACCGCAGCAAATAGCCAGTTTCTATCCGACGTCGTATTCGGTGTATACCAAGCCGACCCGCACCGCGTTTTCCCACCAGGAACTGTTAACGCTGAAAGATTCGCTCGGTTACACGCATCTGGATACGCCAACTATACAGAGCATCACACAACGTTTGCTCCCGAAAAAAGCCGTGCCCGATGTCATTGCCTATGTGCCCAGCGGCAAGGTACTGGATATTGGCTGCGGTAATGGCGAGTACCTGTTGCGCTTGAAGTCGATTGGCTGGCAATGCCAGGGTGTCGAATTTAACGATACTGCTTTGTCCATATGCCGCGCGCACGACTTGGAAGTGTTTCACGGCGACCTCAAAGCCGCCAACTTTGCGGCGGAGTCATTCGATTTCGTCACTGCGCATCACTTAATAGAACACACGGCCGACCCGGCCGGCTTAATCCGGGAAATGGCGCGTGTCACAAAACCCGGCGGTACGATTCTTATCAGAACCCCAAACAGCAAGGCGTTGGGACGCCGCTGGTTTGCGGTCAACTGGTTTGCCAATGACGTTCCCCGCCATCTGATGCTGTTCTGCTCCGAAAGTCTCGCGATTCTGGCCAAACAACACGGTCTGCAGCTACTCAAGCTACGCAAGCCGGTGAAAGCCAAACTGGTGTTAAAGAGTCTGGACTACAAACTCGGCAATACCGGGGTACCGTCGAAAAAACGCAAGTTACGTAAGTGGTTGGCAAAGCTTTATGTACCGGCGGCAAAACTTACCGGCCACGGTGATGAGCTATTTGCGCTGTACAGAAAGCCCTAAAGACTTTCCAATAGCGCCTTCCAACGGCCCGCAATAACGGGCACACTGAATTTCTGCTGCAATATAGCGCTCGCATCGCTGATGTGCTGTGCAATCGCGACCGGGTTCTCAATATACGCATGCAAGCCCTGCTCCCAGCGATCAAGGTAGGCGCAATCGGCAAACACTTGATAACTTTCGATACTGTCGGCGACTACCCCTAAACCCAAGAACAGCGACTGCGCGATGCGGTTGTTGGTTTTTACCTCGGTGAATTCGTTCACCTCGATTGGAATAACAGCGATGCTATGTCGCCGCATTGCCGTGAAAAATGTGTGTGCGCTCCAGTCCATATAGAACAACGGTAGTTGCCAATCGACAAACACATCGTCGAACGCGGGTTTAGAGTTGCTGATTATCGTCAGGGTGATGGGCGTCGACGCGTGTATTTTTTCAAATAGTGAACGTAGCTTGGTCACGTGCGCGATACCCGAGTTTTGGTAGCTGGCTTTGTGATTACCAAACCACACCAGGTGCGCGGCATCCACAAGGGCCGGGTCCCGTAAAAAGCGGCGCAGAGTGTGCAGTTGCCAGTGCGCTTTTAAGCAACTGCTAATATCAAACCAGTTACCCGATAAACTTTGTTCGACCGCATCTTCAATAACAGTTAATGGTTTTTCATTGCCAAGGTTTTGCCGTACCACCCTGGCCAGCGCGTGGCTGGATACCACCCAGTGGTCGGCGAGCTCAAACATTCTCTTCAAGCGTACAACGCGGTCGTTCTTTAACAGGAAATGGTTATCGCAGATATCGAAAACGACTTTTACACCTTGCTGTTTTAGGCGCTCGGCAATTGCAATATCCTTGCTACTGTAGGCTTTGGAGAAAACCACGGCACGATAGGATGCTTCGTGTCGCTCCCTATAAAGTTCAATTGGGAAACGCTCAGCACGCAACTCGCGTAACGTATTGAGACAACGGATGCGAACGCTGGCGACCCGTGCTTCGTAGTTTTGTGGCTTCCATGCTATTTTGGCTTTATTATTCAATACTTGCGGGCCATTATATGCGCTGGGCGAGAAAGCTAGACGGAATCCACTGCTGTGCGCAGTTTACGTACCCATCCCGCAAATGCAATATTCCGTATGCAAGCCGGCGCATCGCAGGTAACTTTGCCGCATTCCATTGGTATCTAAACTTAATGCACACTGTTATTAAAAAAATCAGCCGCTTTCTGATCCTCAATGCGGTGTTCTTTTTACCAAAAGAGAAAAAGATTCGCGTCGAGCGTTGGCTGCGTGGCAAGGAAGAATTCCGCAAGCTGCAACTAGCCGATGCTGTGATCGTGTCTTTCGGCAAGAGCGGCCGTACGTGGTTACGCGTATTGCTGTCGCGGTTTTACCAACTGCAACATGGTTTAAGCGAACGTCATCTGATCGGCTTCGACAACCTGCACCGCAAGAACAACGCCATTCCGAAACTGTTTTTTACCCACGACAACTACATCAAGGATTACACCGGCCACCGCGACAACAAGGCTGATTTTTACGCCAGCAACGTCGTGCTGCTGGCGCGCAATCCGCTGGACGTCGCGGTATCGCAATTTTTCCAGTGGAAATACCGTATGCGAGCGGGCAAAAAAGCTCTCAACAAGTACCCCGAACACGGCAGCAATATCGATATATTCGATTTTGTGATGGCCAAAGACTCGGGCCTGACGGCTGTTATCGACTACCTCAATGCCTGGGCTAACGAAGCTGACCTTATAAACAACTTGTTGATCGTACGCTACGAAGACCTACGCAGCGATACCGGCGATACTCTGGACAAGATCGTCAATTTCATCGGCACGCCGGGCAGTCGGCAGGACATCGTAGATGCCGTCAAATTCGCCTCGATTGACAATATGCGCAAGATGGAGCAAAAACGTACGTTCTGGCTCAGCGGCAGCCGCATGGTCGCCAAGGACAAAAACGACCCCAACACCTACAAAGTGCGTAAGGCAAAGGTGGGTGGCTACAAGGATTACTTTGACGACGCTCAGCTACAAATCTTGCACAAAATCGTTGCTGACCAACTACACCCAATGTTCAACTACGACCCCGCTGCAGCGCAGGAAATTCAGGCTCTGAGCGCATGATTGCGCTAATATTCACCACCTGGTTCATTGAGAGCAGCCGCATATTCCGCTACCATGCAGGCCATTTCCCAGTGAGAGATTGAAGAAAATGGACCACTGCGTTTTCATCCAAACCAACCACAAGCAGATGGCTGGCGCCAAGGTCGCCGAGTACGCCTTGCGTCGCTACTCCCAACACACTGACAAGTTTGATGTGCGCATCATCGAGATGAAGGACTATCCATGGTTCGCAGCGCGCGAGGGGCAGAAATATTTGCGCGATGGGGTCAAACGCGACTGGTTAAACGACGACTTGCAGTCGTTTACGCCAACCCGCTTCCTGCCGCCGGAGCTGATGGGCTACCAGGGCCGAGCGATTGTAATTGATCCGGATATCTTCGCCGCCGCTGACATATGGGAATTATTATCGCGCGATATGCAGGGCAAGGCGATTATGTGCCGGCCGCGGTCCAGCAGCAAAGGTATGATCGATAAGTGTATGGCGAGTAGCGTTATGTTATTGGATTGCGCGAAGCTCAACCATTGGCGAGCGGAGCAGCAATTCAATGCTATGTTCGACTTCGAACTCGATTACAAGACATGGATTTGCCTCGGCACGGAAGACCGCGACACCATTGGCTTGCTGGAACACGAGTGGAACGATTTCGACAATTTTAACGTGGCGACAAAAATGCTGCATACCACGCGGCGCAGAACCCAGCCGTGGAAAACCGGCCTGCCTACCGATTGGCGACCGGCGGAGCGATTCCCGTTCTTTCCACCGGTGGTGTGGTTTATGCGAGCCCGCCGCCACTTGCTCGGCGAATACGCATTGCGAGGCAAATACAAGACGCATCCCGACAAAAATCAGGAAAATTTCTTCTTCGCTCTGCTGAAAGAATGCGTCAATAATGGCGTCATCGGCGAAGACTTCCTGCGCACGGAAATGCGCGCCAACCATGTGCGCCACGATGCATTTGAAATGCTGGAACAGGCACCGGACTTGCCACCAGCACCGTTGCACCCACTGGCATCGCATGTTTCGCAAGCCGCTGCCGCATAGATACCTCAATTAACTTTCTTAGCGGGCTGCAGCTTAATGACGGTTTCTCGTCCCAGGTAACTTTTTGAACATACAACAACGACAACACATTGCTTCACTGGCACAGGAAACAATCGCGGAACATGCGTCCCATCTGCGTAGCTCAACACCATACGCGAGCACGCGTATTGCATTCCTGTTACCCAACCTCGGTGGCGGAGGGGTGCAGAAAAATACCCTGACGATCGCCAAGGGGCTGCACGCGCAGGGTTATCAAATTGATCTCGTTCTTTGCTCGGATGAAGGGCCGCTGCGCAGTCAGATTCCGGAACAGTTCCGCATCAAACGGTTAACGCAAAAAAACCCTTTGCTGGGCCGCATCATTATGTTGCGCGCTGGACAGGATTATTGGCCGGCGCTGCTACGCCCCGCCTTGCTTGCTCGCAGACCATCCAAAACCCTGGGTTATCTACCAGCGCTGATCGACTATCTTCGACAAGACCAGCCAGCCGCCTTGTTGTCGGCCACCTTACACCTGAACATTGAGGCTGTATTAGCGAGAAGCATCGCCAAAACAAATACCCGCGTGGTTGTCACTCAAAGCAGTCAATTCTCAGAATGGTACCAGGATTCACGCGAATGGCGCCGTCGTTTCACCATCCCATTGGCTAAAAAAGCCTATCAGGATGCTGACCAAATCGTCTGCGTCTCACAAGGCGTAGCCGATGATTTAGCCGAAAAACTTGCAATCAACGCAAACAAAATTAACACCATATACAACCCTGTCGTCACGCCTGAATTGCTGACAGGAATGCAGCAAACGGTTGACCACCCATGGTTCGATACTGGCAAACCGCCGGTGATACTGTCAGTCGGTCGTCCCGGCCAACAAAAGGATTTTAGCACCTTGCTCAAGGCCTTTGCCCAAGTGCGCCAACAACACAATGTACGTCTGGTCATACTCGGCGAAACCGGTGACCCTAACAAAAAACAACGCCGAAAAAATGAAATGGACCAACTAATGCAGCAATTAAACATCAGCGAATTTGTCGATTTTCACGGTTTTGTACAAAACCCGTATAGCTATATGGCGAATGCTGCCGTTTTCGTCTTGGCATCGCACTATGAGGGCTTTGGTAACGTTATAGCCGAAGCACTAGCCTGCGGCTGCCCCGTCATCAGCTCCGATTGCCCAAGCGGGCCAGCAGAGATCTTGCAAAATGGTGCTTGCGGCAAATTAGTGCCCATTAGCGATGCAGGAGCAATGGCCGTTGCTATCTCTGCTACATTAAACGAAAAAATTGACAGCGACGCGCCACAGCGGCGAGCGGAAGATTTTCTGCTTGAACCCATCGCCCGTGACTATGCGCATGTTTTGCTGAAAAAATAGCCGGTTCGTATGATTACGCGCTATCGGCTTGGCGCACTTCTTTCACAACAAGCCACCTATTCGAATAGACCGCCATCACCAGCGCTACCGGTAGCCAGAAAAAGAGCCAATGCTCTTTTGGCCGGCTAAGCAAGCGATCTATATCAGAAATCACACACACCATGGCGTAGGCGAGTAGTCCTAGATACAAACGCTCACCACCTTGAGCAAGCTTGACCGCCCAATACACCGCAACCGATAGCATCGCGAACAATAGCGCGAGTCCGAACAGACCGCCATCTCGTAAGGTTGCCAGATACGCGCTATGGGCATGGGCGTGCACTACCCCTTCTCCATTGACCTGAATGGTGGTGTCGGTCAAATAGCCGCGGCCAAAATACCAATGCTCTGTAGCCTGCTCCACTACTGCCTGCCAAATAGCAGGGCGGAATGACAAGCCGCGAGTCAGTTGCTGTTGCCAAAGATCAGGGTTAACAATCAATACTACGGATACCCCAACCGCCAAAACACTGACAACGACCATCCCGCGTAAGCCCAGCAAAATAACAAATCCTATGCCCAGCGCCAGTAACACAGTGCGACTCTGGGTTAGCAAAATAGTGGCAAGCAGGAGGATAACGAAGAGCACATTAAGCAGCTTATCTCGACTGGTTACCGAATTGACTAAATAGTGTACCGCCAGCAAACAAAAAATGCCGTAGCTGTAACTCGCCAAGACGGCGTTGTCCATGCGGCTAAGAGGGGGTTGCAATCTCGTCATCGGAAAAGCATGTTCAGAGTAAAACGCCAATATGGATGCAGCGCCCGCAATGCCGGCCAGCCATACCAAGCGGTGTAACAGTAGATCGTAGCGGTTGGGATACTCGCTCGCCAACAATCCGGTGGCGGCAACAAAACTGAAAGCGAGAATCGAGTGCCAGGCTACCTGGGCGGCGGCCGGCAAGGTCAGGTTGTCGCTCCACCCAATGCTGACCAGCATATAGGCACTATAAGCAACAACGAACAAAAACAGTGCGTTGCGTGCGTGGAGCCGTGTTATTTTGCGCCACAACATCAAGGTGGGGAGAAACACAAGCAGGTAATAAAGTTTGTAATGATCCGGCGCTTCCGGGAGGATAAAAAACCCGGCCAGAAACAGCGCGTAGCACCAGAACAAGGCCTCTTGCAGGCGCGCATTGATCCTGTCGCCTAAGTCGATCACGCAACACTTCGCGGCTGTTCGAGCAAAACCCTGACTCGCCGGACCGCACTCTGTAGTTCATTTGCCGGCGCCCGCGCCATTGCTGTAACCGGTTCGCCTAGCCATACTGCGCGCCCGCTAGCCACCAGAGCGCGCTGAATATTGCCAACATCTCGCCGCATCCGCCGCGGGCCAAACCGCATGGCAAGATGATAACTGAGCGGTTTGTGGTGAAAATTACGCGGGTAGCGCCACCATCGCGGATCGGCATCCGTGGGATCAAAAATATACACCGGCTTGTTGGTGCTGGAGGCTTCGGTCAGCATAGACATACTCTCTCCAGTCACAATCAGCCGGTCTGCTAGCCCGAGAAATGCCAAGTAAGGGTTCTCTTCAGCACTGCCGCCCCAATGGTGAATATACGTGGGTACCGTTAGTTGTTGTTGCAGAGCAGCAAACATAGAAGCTGGTGTTCGTGCACTGTTGGAGATCAACAGGGAACCACTGTAAGCTTGTACGTGCTGGTTGGCCAATGTGCCCAGGCGCTGGCCTTTCGCCGGTGTAAATACAAAGGGGCCACTATCGCCGCCCACCAAAAGTACCGTATAGGGCCGCGGCAAATGCTTCAATCTTTCTCGCCACTCGGCAGCTGCAGCCTCCAGTTTGGCACTGCTTAAGCGATGCAGCGGCAATTGAACTTGCAGCACATTGTCCTGCTCAGGCAAAAAATACTGTGGTGTGGTGATGATCAAATCGAATGCGTCTAGTTCGGCCCAAGGCCGGCCAATATGCACAATGCGCGTTGTACCTCCAGACTGCTGCTGAATCCAGCGCGCGACAGGTTCGTTACGGCGCCCAGCCGTAATTACTAGAGCGGGCCATGGTGGAATAAGTGCACTTGAGCGCTTGCGATCGATACCGGCCAGAGTGACCTGCAACAATCGATTGGTTAACAACTCGTGGGGGCAATAGTGGAAGTGTTTAATTTCGAAAGCCTGGTCTATGGCCTCTGCCAATGCTAACACTTGATTATTGTCGCCAGCTTTGTGTCCCATCAGCAACCATATGTTTGCCGGGTCAGCTTGCTCGTGGATGGTGTTGTCGCTTATTTTGTGCCTCGAAAACGTCAATCAATACCAAACCGTGAGCTTAACGTAATCGTCTAACCGCCGCAGTATTTTTACAGCCATGGCTGGTGCAAACGCAACGCCGTATACTCCGGTACAATAATCACCCCATTGCCAAGCCAACAAGCCCACAAACCGCCGACATCGCCTTTGATTATCGACCGCTACCTAACGCAGGAAATCCTGCGCCCATTCGCGCTTGGCTTCGGGCTTTTAGTTGTTGTTTTCGTCGCCTACACTGCCGCAATACAACTGACCCAGGCTGCCGACGGAGTCATCGAGCCGACCACGGCGTTACAACTTATCCTGTTGAATACGCTGATTGCATTTGAGACTCTGCTGCCTTCAGCGCTCTACCTGTCCATCGTCGCCGCCATCGGTCGCCTGCACCAGGATTCGGAAATGACCGCGTTGCATGCAGCCGGCATGAGCGAGTTACGCATTATGGGCGCGGTGGCCAAACTGGCCGTTGTATTCGCCTTGCTGGTGGCGGTACTGTCGATATTTGGCCGGCCATGGGCCTATTCTGAAAGCTATCGGCTAGAATCTCAGTTGGTCGGCGATTTCGATATTGCGAAACTAAAAGCTGATCGCTTCATTCAATTACAAGACAGCGGCTACGTACTCTACTCTCGCACAATAGACCGCGAACAAAAGCGTCTACACGATGTGTTCATGCAAACCGACCACGGCGTTAAATCAGAGATTATCCTGGCCGAAGAGGCCTATTTGCCGGAAACCAGCTCTACGGAGGAGCGTACAGTGCAGTTTTTGCGCGGCCGTCTTTATTTGCTAAATCGCGAAGGTCAGCGCGATGGCACGCTGACTTTTAATGAGCTGATTATCCATATTCCAGAAACCGAAAAACTCAGCGGCTATAAACGCAAAGCGGAACCCACCTCCCGGTTGGCCTTGTCGGATCAGCCCAAGGATGTCGCGGAATATCAGTGGCGCATATCAACACCGCTTGCAACGGTACTATTAGCTTTACTTGCCGTGCCGCTCAGCCGCTCGCAACCGCGGCAATCCCGTTTTGGCATTTTTTTTGGCGCCATCGTGGTATACGCGCTGTTGCTGGGTCTTATCGGTGCGCTGCGAAACGCGATTGAACAAGATAAGATCAGCGCGCTGCCGGGTCTCTGGTCGGCCTACATTTTTCCTGTCGCCCTGTTGGGAGTGCTGCTCATCATTCCTAAACTGAGGCGTCGACTCGGATTATGATTATCATCGACCGCTACATCGCGATCACGCTGTGTAAAGCATGGCTGGTAGTGCTAGTTGTCCTGCTAGCGATATTTGGACTGGTGGCATTTGTCGGTGAGTTGGAACACATTGGCTCTGAATATCAGCTCCCCGAAGTGCTGCTTTTTATGACCTACACGCTGCCGCAACGAGCTTTGGACCTGGCACCGGCGATTACCTTGCTCGGCACTTTATTGGGCCTGGCATCACTGGCTAGGCACAGTGAACTAGTAGTGCTGCGCGCTGCGGGCATGGGCTTAAGACGCATCGTCATTGCGATCGCTGTACCCACATTCGTACTGATGTTAGCGCTTGGTTTGTTGATCGAATACGTCGCTGCGCCGCTGCATCAAAAGGCTGAAGCCGCGCGGAATGTAATGCGTAGTGGCGATGCCAACCTGCTGGAAGATAAAGGCCTGTGGTCAACCGATGGCCTGAACTACATGAACGTGCGCGAATTCAGGCTCGGTCAGATTCCTGAACACATCGATCTTTATCAGTTTGATCCTACAGGAAAACTGAGGCTCGCAATTCATGCGAAACGCGCTGAAGTCAATGATGATCGGCAGTGGACCCTATTTGACCTAGAGTATAAAGAAGTTAAGGAGGGTCAACTGACGACTAGGCATATCGATGAACTGAGCATGGGACCGTTTTGGACCCGTGAAGAACTGCCAGCACTGTCGTTATCTACCGCCGGCATGTCACTGACAGGTCTCAGAGAATACGTGCACTATCTGCGCTCGCGCGGCCAAAAAGCGAATACTTATGAACTGGCATTTTGGCAAAAAGCCAGTATACCTTTTGCCGCCGCCGCCATGGTGCTGCTGGCCACGGCATTAGGGGCTGGATTGGCATCCCCGCGCGGCAGCCTGGGAAAGCAAATCGCCATTGGCGCCGTTATTGGCATACTCTTTTATCTGGGCACGCAAATTATTCAGACTGTCGGTTTAATCATGGAGCTAAACATCGCATTCAGTGTATTGACGCCGATACTTATCGTGGTTGCTGCCAGCGCGTATCTATTGGTCCGCGAGCGGTAACGTCCGACATCTCTTCAACATGCTTATTAAACAGGCATCGTGCATAATGCAAAGCCATCCTGGCGGCATTAGTGTCCAATACACATTATGCAGTTAATGCTCAGCTTTTTTCGAACCTATCCCTGGCAGACCTTCGTCATGCTGGTGGCGCTACTGCTGGCCGGTATAGCCGAGGGGATCGGATTATCAGCGCTGCTGCCGATGCTCAACATCGCTATCAGCAACGATGCCAGCTCTGCGAGCATTGACTCCAGCACGGTACACCAAAACACATTCGAGCAGTTCGTCACCGAGACACTCGCCCGCTTTGGCATTGACCCTACCATTACCGTACTACTTATTATTATTGTGCTTGGCGTTACCGTCAAAAGCCTGCTGCTGCTGGTTGCACAAAAGAAAGTAGGCTACACCGCCGCGCGCATTGCGACCGATTTGCGCTTGCAAATGCTGCGCTCCATATTGCGTAGCCGTTGGGAATATTTTCTGCATCAACCGATTGGCAAACTCACTAACGCGCTGGCAACCGAAGCACAGCGCGCTTCAGATGCATTTGTCAACGGCGCGACGGTGATCACTTTTCTCATTCAGGCACTGATTTATGGTGGTATCGCATTTGCGGTGTCTTGGAAGGCCAGCCTCGTTAGCTTGCTCGCCGGTCTCGTGGTGATGGGTATTTCCCACTTTCTGGTGCGCATGGCGCGGCAGGCCGGCAAAAAGCAAACCTCTCTTTTAAACTCGCTGATGGCCGGATTGACCGACACCTTGCAATCGGTCAAACCTCTAAAAGCGATGGCGCGCGAGCATTTGGCCGACCGCGTGCTGGCCATGGAAACCTCGCGGCTTAATAGAGCGTTGCAACGGCAGGTGTTCAGTAGCGCAATGCTCAACGCGGCGCAGGAAGAAATGTTTGCCATTATTATAGCAGTCGGCATATTCGTCGCGCTGGTGCAATTTGAAATGCCATTGGCAACCGTTATGGTGTTGGTTGTGACCCTTGGTCGCATGCTTGCCTTCCTCGGCAAAGTGCAAAAGCAATTTCAAAAAATGGTGATCAGTGAAAGCGCATACTGGTCTATCAAGCAGGCGATCAACGACGCCGATACTGCCCGCGAGCAACTCGGCGCAGGCAAGGTGCCCAGCCTGCGTAGCGGTATTCACTTCGAGGCGGTCCAGTTCGCCTATGACAAACGAACTATATTTGAAGACGTATCATTGCGAATAGAGGCCGGTGCGCTAACCACTTTAGTCGGTCCCTCGGGCGCAGGCAAAACGACCTTCGTGGATTTGGTGATTGGTTTAATGCGACCGCAATTGGGGATTATTTCTGTCGAGTCAACACCACTGCAGGAGTTAAACCTGCAATCCTGGCGTCGCATGATTGGCTATGTGCCACAGGAAACCGTGTTGTTGCATGATTCGGTAGCCCACAACGTGACGCTCGGTGACCCGAAATTATCCGACGCCGACACCGAGCGCGCGCTGCGTGCCGCAGACGCCTGGGAGTTTGTTAACGCTCAGGAACAAGGTATGCATACGATGGTGGGTGAGCGCGGCGGCAAATTATCCGGCGGACAAAGACAACGCATCGTCATTGCACGTGCGCTGGTACATAAACCAAGCCTGCTTATTCTGGATGAAGCAACCAGCGCCCTGGACCCAGCCAGCGAGCAGGCGATTTGCAAAACGATAGCAAAACTGCGTGGCGAATTGACCATACTGGCGATTTCTCACCAGACTGCACTGGTGGAAGTCGCGGATAGCGTTTATCGGCTGGAAGATGGCGAAGCCCGGTCGATTGAAGACGGCGCGGCATTGCGTGCAGTAAGTGATTGATCCGCGTGTGTGTCGCGCACACCTAAGGGTTAACAGGCACCCCCACCAATAGCCTCTGTACACGCTCTACCGCGCGATCAATATCCTGCAACGGTGGCGGCACCTTGACGGGAAACTCCTGATCCAGCCAAACTGCATTGCCACTGGCAATCAAACGATCATGCACCAGTGTGATATCGCGGCTAAGCCGCTGCGGGCCCCAGCGCATTAAACCGCGATAAAAAAATGTCGATAGATCGAAATCGTTAGTCCCAGATACCTCGCTTGTGTCTCGGCGCATGGCTTGACCTCCCACACCTGGATCGAACATATAGACAGGCTTGCCTGTTGCGCAGGCCTCGGTCAGCATGGAAATGCTATCGGCCGTAACTATCAGTGCGTCGGCCAACGCCAAAAACGCGTAGTAGGGGTTTCGCTCTTCAGCCGCACACCACTCATAAAAATAGTGCGGCACGCCAGTCATGCCTTGCTTTAGTTGCCGTAGCGCAGCCGGCGCTGTGCGCGCGCTGCTGGTCAGCAACAGCGAACCACCGCGGGCCTGGGCGAACTGACTTGCCTGTCGCGCCAGGCGCTGCGCCGCACGCGCACCAAAGGTATACGGCCCGCTATTGCCGCCGACAATCACGGAAATATAGGGTTGCGGCAGATGAGCGAATTCCCGTTGCCACTGGCTGGCCGCAGCGGCCATATTGGCCTCGCTGACGCGATGCATAGTCATCACGTTTTGCAACACATTGGGGCACTGTGGCAGGCGATATTGCGGCGTGGTGATTACCAGGTCAAATCGTGCGGGGTCGGCCCAGGGCCGGCCGACATGTACAATTTTTGTACGCCGACCCGACTGGTTACGAACCCAGCGACCCACCGGCTCGTTGCGCATGCCGGCTGTTAGCAGCAAGTCTGGCCACGGTGCTTGCAACGGCGCAGACCGCTCAAGGCGAATACCGCGCAAATCGCTGCCACGAAAAATATTAGTACGGAATTCCAGGCTGCGATAGCTGAGCTTTTTTACCTCATAAGGCAGGCCCAAAGCATCTGCCAGCGCGATGAGCTGGGTATGTTCACCCGCGCGGTAACCGGCAATAACCCACACGCGCCATTTTTTGCCATTATTGAGCATAGTTGTTTCGGAATTATTCCACACGAAAGGCTATTTTGGGGCGTACAGTAGTCATCATGAATATAGTGCTAACAGCGTTGTGCCAGTATACTTGGCGACCTCTATTGGGTGTTGGATATTCTCCTGGCCTTTGTTACTTCCACTTTTGAAACCGTCGCCGCATGACCGACTTTGAAACTTACCGGGCTTTTATCATTGAAATTTTGCAACCATTTGCCAAACAAGGCACGAAAGTAAACGATGACACGCAATTGGTCGCGGAACTGGGTTTGTCTTCATTGCAAGTGATGGAATTGATTGAACAGATAGAAGACCATTTCGATATCTCGGTACCACTCAACATGCTGCCCGATATGAACACGGCGCAGGAGATGGCGCAACGACTGGCAGAGCTGGCCGCCTCGTGAACTTATTTGACAAGTTTCAAGAGCTGGCACAGTTGCGCGCCGAGCTACAAGCCAGCGCGGCCCAGCCGTTTGGCGCGGCGACCGAAAAGCTGATTTCCGCCACTGAGGGCATCGTC
>JBPCXM010000046.1:0-2547 GCA_051008535.1 Pseudomonadales bacterium
CCCTCTCGAGCTTTTCGCTCCGTGTGTGAAATAGGTTTGACCTGCCACGGTCTGACCTGTCTTGCCATCACGTCATGTTTGCCTGAGCAATCGTGGAATGTTCCCCCTTATATTCGCTATCTGTTACTCGTCCACTGAAAACCGCGGTCTGCTATGCCGCTAATTTGTGGTCCGCATTGTAGTCGCGCCTATGAGCCAACAGCGCCCAAACAACTCGGGCGTTTTTATTCGCCCGCGCTACCGCGGCAATATTCTTGTGACGTCGCGCTAGCATTTCAGTCGTCCATTGGTCGGTCGGCGTCGTCTTGTTTTCGGCAACTCGTACTACGGAGCGGGCGCCGTGGATCATCAGGGTTCTCAGGTACGCGTCGCCGCGTTTGCTAATCCCTAATAACAACGTTTTACCCCCACTCGAGTGTTGACGTGGCACCAGCCCAAGCCACGCTGCCAACTGACGGCCGTTGTGGAAGCATCTTGCATCACCAATTGAGGCGGTCAAAGCACTGGCAGTCAGCGGTCCTATGCCGGGAATCTGTGCCAGCTTTTGGCTGTCTTCATTGCTACGGTGCCACGCATTAATCAGCCCTTCAAGCTCTTGTACCTGTCGATCAAGCTCGATCAGATGAGCGCGGAGGCGTTCGAGCAGTCCACGGAATATGTCCGGCAGATCGTTTTCCGCATCCTCAACAATGTCTGGTAATCGATTCGTCACGTGACTGATACCCTGAGGTAGGGTGATACCGTATTCACCGAGCAAACCCCGAATCTGGTTCGCCTGCGCGGTCCTTGCCTTGACGAAACCCTCTCGCGCTCGATGGAGTGACAGAACGGCGTGTTGGTCAGCATTTTTAATCGGCACGAATCGCATAGTGGGCCGAGTCACAGCTTCGCAGATCGCCTCCGCGTCCGCTGCATCCGTCTTATTCGCCTTCACATACGGCTTGACGAACTGCGGTGCCATGAGTTTCACCGTATGTCCCTGGGCCTGCAGCTTCCTCGCCCAATAATGAGCACCGCCGCAGGCTTCCATGCCGACGAGACAAGGTGGCAGCTGTGCAAAATATGTCAACACCTGTTTCCGTCTCAGTCGTTTTTGAACAACCGGTTTGCCTCGTTGATCAACACCGTGCACTTGGAACACGGACTTAGCCAAATCGATACCTACTGTTGTAACATTCATCGTGGTCGCCTCTCTCTATTTCGTGGGAAGTCACATTCGCCACCTTGGCACCTAAATGCCGGTTTGAGAAGGGGCGACCATTCCATTAGTCTGGACCCATTGCGGTCGGTCAGAAAATTTCACTTAGCGCGTTTCTAGTCAAACACCGTATAACAAAATCCGCCTACAACCGGACGGTCACCTGATAAAATAGTTAGAGGCGGTCCGCTACCCGAAGCTAATGCTGCCTATACTCAGATAGTTCTGCGATTTTTAGTGCCCTTGTCTTGTTCCTCTGCAGTGTTTGGTGCGCTTAGTGGCATTTGTAACCGACGTGTCCGTCGAGCGCGTAGCCGCTGCCGAGCTGACAATCGCCGCCGCTCATATCCTCTTGCATTTCTTTTTGCTTTTCGAGCTGCTCTACCTTGCGCCCTATTAGTCGAGCATTTTCAAAAAAAACTTCGGAAACGCGATAACCACCACGTACCCCGGAGAGGTCTCCGTCAGTTAGATCAACAGTCATGTCATTAATTTCGATTGCCATTTCGTATCCCTTGGTTGATTACGATTTAGATAAAGCAATCTCCGCGCCAACCCTTCTGCACCGCGTAGCGAGGCGCACCTCCGGCTCTTAAGCCTGGTGTGTTCGTCGAAGCCGAACTAATCGCGGATGCTGTTGGTTTTATTCGTACTTCCCGGTTACGCCCTTGCCGCCGGCGATCTTACTGAGAATGTCGATAGCCTCGGCGTCCGTCTGGTCCTTTGTGATCTTGTCGAAGAGGTCGCTGTCGATGTTTAGTGCTGCCCATATGAACGCACACCGAGCACCCGCGCAGAACCGCACGCCCGCTTCCATCTCTGGGAAGCTGGCGGCAGCCTCAATCGCGATAAGCGATTGCAGGTATCATGTTGTTTATAGTAAATTGGGCAAAAATAAGTGGTTAATGCTGCCTATACTCGATGTAGTGTACCAAATGGATTCTGAAAGAGATGCGTTTCTAACGAATCGATCAATCTGACGTGGTACCCGTGAATACCGTGCTACGCGAACTTTTCGACGTCGTAACGGCAGCTTGATATTCGTAATACAATCCGATCGTCGTATGTATCTGAACGACCGTTTTCAGAAGGCAACCAACCGTTTACTGGTGTTTGGCGACTGACGCCTCCTGGTTAGCGTTATTGGACGCCCACTGGTGGTAGAGCAGTGCCGAACTGCTGCTAGTGAGGTGGGTGTCCAATTGTACCCCGTCAGCACAATATGGATGTACCTGTTGGGTTGTCCCTTCTGAAAATCATATCGCATGATGGAGCCCCTACGTTTTCACGTGATTTTTCATCAATGTGACACCGTATGGTTTCGGTATTTCGTTCTAAGGACCGTCGTT
>JBPCXM010000047.1:0-14676 GCA_051008535.1 Pseudomonadales bacterium
ATTGCAGGGTGTGTTCAGAATCCCGGCTCTTGATGACCTCGGCCAAATCCTGCGCCAAACGCACGATGTTATCGTGCTCGTCCCGCAACGCCATAATAGGTTCCTGGGGCAGATCCTGGTTGCTTTCATAGGCGGGATACAGCACTTCTTCTTCCATTGCCATATGGGCTTTGAGTCCGGCAACGAGCTGCTTGAACAATTCGTTGGCTTGAGCCCAGGCTTCCTGCTCAACAGCGTCGGTAAACTCGTAGAGAAAACTCTCAAATTCCGAATGATCGTGTATCAGCCAGTCGTAGGATTCGCTCATGACGCTCTCGCTTATCGGGATGCAACGGTATTTGTTAGTTCACACCATATTACTCGGCAAGACCCTCCGCAACCACCGCCGCTGCATTGAAGCCTGAATCGACCTGTCCCGTCCGAAAATTCAATCGCCTCGAAATGCTTGACTATTTACAGTCGTAAGAATTTCCCCGAAAATTGATTTGTATCAAACCGGTTTTTCGCAGGAAGTTCAAGCTGCATAAATAGACACTTGCGACATCTATTAGCGGACGAGGAGGAACGAATCGTGAAAAACGCGCCTGTATTGATAGGCTTGGTGCTAATTTGTTCCCTAATCGGATGCGGTGGCCCCAAATCATCGCGCGGCTTCAGTTTACCGGATGGTGACGTGGCCAGCGGGCAACAAACCTTTCTAAAACTAAGGTGTAACGACTGCCACAGTGTCGCCGGGCTGGATGAGCTGAGCGAAGGTGTTGAGTCCGTGATGAGCGTTCCCTTGGGTGGAGAAACTACCCACATCAATACCTACGGCGAATTGGTCACATCAATTATCAACCCGTCTCACAAGATTTCCAGGAATTACCCGTCAACGCCGGTAGAGGAAAACGGTCAGTCGAAAATGCGCAATTACAACGACGTGTTGTCCGTGACCGAAATGATTAACCTGGTTGCGTTTTTACAGGCTCAGTATCAATTGCAAGAATACTACCAAACGCGTTATCCCATGATGACTTACTGACGCCTACGAGGTGGAAACCGGCTGTTGTTGGGACGTCGAGGCGAATATCCGGGGACGCTTTTGTTATTGCACCAGAAGTATCTCGCTGCCCTCCATTTCGATGCCACTGATCTCGGCCCGGCCGACCAAAATACGCAAATACTGACCAATTGCTTGCCGGTTTACGCTGTCACGCAGGTAATCGGCTATCTTTTCGCGCACCGTTTCGAATGGCAGCGGCGCACCGTCGATGCGGCGCTGCAGATAGATCACGTGAAAACCGTAGCGGCTCTCCACCGGGCTACGGCTGAGTTCACCGTGGTGCATGCGAAACAGCACGTCTTCGAATTCCGGCACGGTTTGACCCTTGCCGATTTGGCCCATGTTGCCGCCGCTGTTTTTCGAGGGGCAATCTGACAACTCGGCGGCCAGCTCGGCGAAACGTTTGGGATCGTCAGCTAATAACTGGATCGCCGCTCGTGCTTGCTTCTTCGCCACGGCACGAGCGTCTTCGTCGCGCGGGTCGGCGGCTATCAGAATATGCGAGACTTCGAACAGGTCCGCGCTACGAAATTTGTCCTGGTGATTGTCAAAGTAGCGCCGGCAAGCCGCCGTGTCGGGTTCCGGCACCGTTAGTTCCTTATCCAGCAACTGATCGATCACGTCATCCTCATCGAGATCGCCGCCCACTGTGGGCAGCTCAAGTTCTGTGGCGCGCTGCAGTAACAGCTCGCGTACCACCAGCGCCACCGCGGCCTGGTGCTGGCGCTCAAGAATAGTGCCACCTTCGTAATTGGCCGATTCAACGTTTATGGCTCGCGCCGAAATCTCGACACCGTTGACAGACACACCGTCATCACGCGGATTTGCCTCATCTATCATTGCGGCGTCACTCGCGATCAAACTGTCATTCATTATGTCGTTGCTAGTCCCGACGTCACGAGGAGTTTCCTCTGGCGACCAGGTACGCACCTCATGCTGCAATAGTTCGTCATAACTCATAACTGTTCAGCCTTGCCGCTGCCTTACGATCTGATAGCTGCGGCCGATATACCCCCACGGTGCACTCCAAATGTGTACCAGCCGGGTAAAAGGAAATAGCAGGAAAATCGTCAAGCCGAGAAACAAGTGGATCTTGTAAAGCCAGGGCACGCCGGCGAGCAGTTCGGCGGCGCCGGGCCGAAACGTGACGATACGTTGCGCCCAGTCGCCCAGCACCAGCATCAGCGATCCGTCCATGTGTTGCGCCGAGAACGGAATGGTGAGCAAGCCTAACAGCAATTGCACATAAAGGATTACCAGAATAGGAATATCCATCTGCGAACTGTGGGCCCGCACGCGGGGATTGGTAAAGCGACGGTGCAGCAAGATCGCGCCGCCAATCAGCGCCAGGATACCAAAAAAGCCACCGGAGAGTATGGCCAATAGCTGCTTGCTGGAAGCAGTGAGCCCAAAATAGGGATACCAGGAGTGCGGCATCAACAAACCAATCAGGTGGCCGAAAAACAGAAAGATCATGCCGATATGGAACAGGTTGTTACCCAGCCGGAAACGTGGACTGGAATCCATGATCTGGCTGGAATTCGTCTTCCACGTGTATTGGCTCATGTCGAAGCGCACCACGCTACCCGCCAGAAAAACGGTGCCAGCGATATACGGGTAGTAGCCGAAAAAGAAATTATTTAGAAATTCATTCATCGTCGTGCTCCGGTTTATTGGGGGCTGTCTTGCCAGCGCAGCGGTTGCGCCGTGTTGGCCTGTTGCGTTGCGCTGACTTGCTGCTCTGCGCCTGAGCCGCCTTCCTGACCAAAAGTGACTGGCGCTTCCATCCACGCCCGGTCCAACGCTTCGGGTGTGTCGTCTGGAGTCTCTTTGGCAACCTGTTGTCGCACGGCCTCTTCCGGCGCCAGTCCTGCGAGGCGTACCAACGGTTCGAATATCACGGCGAAAGGACTGCCGCGTTCAGCCAGCCGGGCGTGTAGTAACTGTAATACATGACCCACATCCTCCAGCCAGGTCAGCGCGTCATCCAGCGGCAAACTGTCCAAAAACTCGAGAAACAGCGGCAGGTAGTCGGGCAATTCGGCGCTGCTGAGTTCAAAGCCGTAGCTGCGGTATATCTGAATGAGTTCGACCATGGCCGGGCCGCGGTCGCGCGACTCGCCGTGTACATGTTCGTACAGATACAACGAACGCGAGCGGCCGCGATCGAAGGTTTCTACATATTCGGCTTGTAGATCGAGTAGATCGGTGTCGCGCAGCCGTCCGATAAAACCCTGCACCGCCACGGAGCGCGCGCCGGTAATCAGTTGCTCGGCGCGTAGCATCTCGATTAACTCATCGGCGTGCTCCTGTAACTGGTCATCCGGGTAGTGCAACAGTGCCGCAATTATTTTCAGAGTCGACATGGTAAACGCCCTCAGTTATCTTCGCTCAAGCGCCGCGAGGCCTCTGCCTCGGCCGAAACGGAATATTTCCGTTTGCGCGGGCTCTTCGATCCAAATAGATTGGTGGGGCTAACGCCGGTAGTATTGCAGCCATCACCGAAGCTAAAGCCGCAGCCGCTGCGTTCGCCCCAGGGGTCATCGGTAGTGAGTTCGCGTTGGTTGGTAGGAATCACAAAGCGATCTTCGTAGTTGGCGAGCGCCATGGTCTTGTACATGTCTTCGACCTGGGCCCTGCTCAATCCTGCCTGCTCGAGCACGGTCGTGTCGGTGACGTCATCTACCGTTTGCTGGCGCTTGAAGATACGCATCGCAAACATGCGCTTCAGTGCGTGTATGACCGGGCCCTCATTGCCGCCGGTGAGCAAATTTGCAAGGTATTTTACCGGGATGCGCAGCGACTCAACGTCTGGAATCTCGCCGTCAAAGCCAATATAGCCGGCATCCACTGCGGAACTGATCGACGACAACGGCGGGATATACCAGACCATCGGCAAGGTACGGTACTCCGGGTGCAATGGAAACGCGACCTTCCAGTCCATTGCCATTTTGTAGATCGGCGAGTTTTGCGCCGCTTGCAACCATGATTCGGGCACGCCGTCTTTGCGCGCCTGCGCTAGCACCTCGGGATCGTGGGGGTCCAGGAACATGTCGAGTTGCGCCTGGTACAGGTCTTGCTCATTCGCGACCGAGGCAGCATCTTTGATACGATCGGCATCGTACAGCACCACACCAAGATAGCGAATACGGCCAACGCAGGTTTCCGAGCACACGGTCGGTTGACCGGCCTCGATGCGGGGGTAGCAAAAAATGCATTTTTCCGATTTTCCGGATTGCCAGTTGTAGTAGATTTTCTTGTACGGACAACCGGAGATGCACATGCGCCAGCCGCGGCACTTGTCCTGATCGATCAACACGATGCCGTCTTCCTCGCGCTTGTAGATGGCACCCGACGGGCAGGCGGCGACACAGGTTGGATTTAGACAATGCTCGCACAGCCGCGGCAAATACATCATGAAGGTGTTTTCAAAGTGGCCGTAGATCTCTTTCTGCACTTCCTGGAAGTTGTAATCCTGCGAGCGCTTGGCAAATTCGCCGCCGAGGATATCCTCCCAGTTCGGCGCCCATTCTATCTTGTCCATGGGCTGCCCCGTCAGCGCCGAATACGGTTTGGCAGTAGGTTGCGCACGCGACTCGGGCGCGTTGTGCAGGCGTTGATAGTCGAAGTTGAATGGCTCGTAGTAGGCGTCGATCTCAGGCAAATCGGGGTTGGCAAAAACATTGGCGAACACGCGCCATTTACCGCCGATACGCGGCGTGATCTTGCCGTTGCCGGCGCGCTGCCAGCCGCCCTTCCAGCGGCCCTGGTTCTCCCACTCCTTGGGATAGCCAATTCCCGGCTTGGTCTCAACGTTATTGAACCAAGCGTATTCCATACCCTCACGCGAGGTCCAGACGTTTTTGCAGGTGACCGAGCAGGTGTGGCAGCCGATGCACTTGTCGAGATTCAATACCTTGCCGATCTGGGCGCGTACTTTCATCGTGTGTACTCCTGAGCCAGGATGCTTTCATCGTCGCCCTCCAGCCAGTCGACGTTGGTCATCTTGCGTAAGATGATAAATTCGTCGCGGTTGGAGCCGACAGTGCCATAGTAATTAAAGCCATAGCTTTGCTGGGCGTAGCCGCCGATCATATGGGTGGGCTTGACCACGATTCGGGTGACGGAATTGTGAATGCCGCCGCGCCTGCCGGTAATCTCCGAGCCGGGCGTATTCATCATGCGCTCCTGCGCGTGGTACATCATTGTCGTACCAGGGGGAATACGCTGCGATACCACCGCCCGCGCCACCAGTGCGCCGTTGCGGTTGAACACCTCTATCCAGTCGTTGTCGACAATACCGCCTTCGCGTGCGTCGGCTTCCGACATCCATACGATGGGGCCGCCACGCGACAGTGTCAGCATTAAAAGATTGTCGGTATAGGTGCTGTGAATACCCCACTTCTGGTGCGGAGTGAGGAAATTAAGCACCAGTTCCTTGTTGCCGTTGGGGCGTTTTTCCAGCAGCGATTCAACGTCGCGGGTGTCTACCGGCGGCCGGTAGGTCGTAAAGCCCTCGCCGAAGGCGCGCATCCACGAATGGTCCTGGTAGAACTGCTGGCGGCCGGTTAGCGTGCGCCAGGGAATCAGCTCATGTACATTGGTCCAGCCGGCGTTGTAGCAGACCTCCTCCGATTCAATGCCAGACCACGTCGGCGAGGAGATAATCTTGCGCGGCTGCGCCTGAATGTCATGGAAGCGGATCTTCTCATCCTTTTTGTGGATCGCGAGATGCATGTGGTCACGGCCGGTAAATTTGCCCAGCGCCTGCCAGGCCTTGACTGCGACCTCGCCGTTGGTCTCCGGCGCCAGGCTCAGCACGGTTTCCGCTGCATCGATGGCGCTGTCCATTTTAGGGCGCTTATCGTTCGCCTCTCCATTGTAGTGCACGCCGTTCAATTCGCCGAGGTGCGCCACCTCGCTTTCGGTGTTCCAGCTAATACCTTTGCCGCCGTTGCCGAGCTTGTCCAGCAGCGGGCCAATCGAGGTGAAGCGCTGGTAAGTGGCGGGGTAGTCGCGTTCTACCACAACAAGATTCGGCATCGTCTTGCCGGGAACCGGCTCGCAATCGCCGCGCTTCCATTCCTGCACATCGTAGGGTTGACCCAGTTCCGCAGGCGTGTCGTGTAACAGCGGTAGTGTCACCAGGTCTTTTTCAACGCCCAGATGACCGTCGACAAGTGAGGAGAATTTCTGCGCGATCCCCTTGAAAATATCCCAATCCGAACGCGTTTCCCAGGCTGGGTTTACCGCTTGCGACAGCGGGTGGATAAAGGGGTGCATATCCGATGTATTGAGATCGTCTTTCTCATACCAGGTGGCAGTGGGCAGTACGATGTCGGAGTACAAACAGGTCGTTGACATACGGAAATCTAGAGTCACCAGAAGATCCAGCTTGCCGCGCGGCGCCTCTTTATGCCAGGCGACTTCGCTGGGATGGCTATCGCCGCCCTCCGGGCCTAGTTCCTCGCTTTGCACGCCGTCTTCGGTGCCGAGCAGGTGGCGCATAAAATATTCGTGACCTTTGCCGCTGGCGCCGAGCAGGTTGGAACGCCAGACGAACATATTACGTGGGAAGTTGGCAGGGTCGTCCGGGTCTTCACAGGCCATGCTCAGCGCGCCGGATTTGAGATTTTCTACCACGTAATCTTTTGGGTCTTGACCTGCCGCTTCAGCGTCCTTGACCACCTGCAGCGGATTCCGACCCAGCTGCGGCGCCGACGGCAACCAGCCCATCCGCTCCGCGCGCACATTACAGTCGATCATGCTCATCTGCCAATCGGCCGGATCGGTAAGCGGTGACACCACGTCGGCCACCTTAAGTGACTCGTAGCGCCATTGATCGGTGTGGGCATAAAAAAACGACGTGCCGTTCATGTGCCGTGGCGGGCGCGCCCAGTCCAGCGCAAATGCCACCGGCAGCCAGCCGGTTTGCGGACGCAGTTTTTCCTGCCCTACGTAGTGCGCCCAGCCACCGCCGGATTTTCCGATACAGCCGCACATCATCAGCATATTGATGATGCCGCGGTAGTTCATATCCATGTGGTACCAATGGTTGAGCCCCGCGCCCAGAATCACCATCGAACGGCCCTGCGTTTTTGCAGCAGTGTCGGCAAACTCGCGTGCCGTCTGAATTACATTGCGCCGATCGACGCCGGTGATCTGCTCCTGCCACGCCGGCGTGTAGGGCAATTCGTCGTCGTAACTCTTGGCCACGCCCGGGTCGTCCAGACCACGGTCCAGCCCGTAGTGGGCAAGCATCAAGTCGTATACCGTCGCTACCAAGGTCTCACTGCCATCGGCTAGCATTATGCGTTTGACTGGCACCTTGCGCTTGAGTACATCTTCATGTGTGCTGTGATTGAAATGATGGTGTTCTATGCCACCGAAATACGGGAATGCGACTTCGGCGACGTCGTCACGGGCGTCGATAAACGACAACCGCAGTTTGGCCTCGCTGCCCTTGCCGCCCTCTTTCTCCTCGAGATTCCAGCGCCCGCTTTCGTCCCAGCGGAAACCGATAGAACCTTGTGGTACAACCAGTTCATCGGCTTCGGAAAAGGCGACTGTCTTCCAGTCGGGATTTTTGTCTTGCTCAAGTCCTCCGCTGAAATCGGCCGCACGCAGAAAGCGGCCGGCGGCCAGCCCCTTGCCGCTGTCCTGCAACTGCACCAGAAAAGGCATATCGGTATAGCGCCTGCAGTAGTCGATGAAATATTCGGATGGCGAGTCCAGATGGAATTCGCGCAGAATGACATGGCCCATCGCCATTGCCATGGCCGCGTCGGTGCCCGCTTTAGGCGCCAGCCATAAGTCGGCAAACTTGGTAGCCTCGGCGTAATCGGGTGAGCAGACCACGATCTTAGTACCGTTGTAGCGCGCCTGGGTCATAAATGGAGCGTCCGGTGTGCGCGTCTGCGGCACATTGGAACCCCACATGATGATGAATTTGGAGTTGTACCAGTCGGCCGACTCTGGCACGTCGGTCTGTTCGCCCCAGGTCATCGGTGAACTCGGCGGCAGGTCGCAATACCAGTCGTAGAACGACAAACACACCCCGCCGATCAGCGACAGATAGCGTGCGCCCGAAGCGTAGGAAACCATCGACATGGCCGGGATGGGAGAAAAACCGATAATCCTGTCGGGCCCATGGGTCTTGGCAGTGTAGACATTGGCCGCTGCGATAATTTCATTGATCTCGTCCCAGGTAGAGCGCACCAGGCCACCCAATCCGCGTTTTGACTTGTATTCATTGGCTTTCGCATTGTCTTCGACAATGGACGCCCAAGCCTCCACCGGGTCTTGACGCGTGGTCCGCGCTGCGCGCCACAGCTTGAGCAGGCGGCCGCGTATCATTGGGTAGCGCAGCCGGTTGGCACTGTAGATATACCAGGAATAGCTGGCCCCACGCGGGCAGCCGCGCGGTTCGTGGTTGGGCAGATCGGGGCGAGTGCGTGGGTAATCGGTCTGCTGGGTTTCCCAGGTAACGAGGCCGTCCTTGACGTAGATCTTCCAGCTGCACGACCCGGTGCAATTCACGCCGTGGGTGGAGCGCACGATTTTGTCGTGCTGCCAGCGTTGGCGGTAAGACTTCTCCCAGGAACGGTCCTCCAGGGTGGTCTGGCCGTGGCCGTCGGCAAACTCGTTCTGGACCTTGCGAAAGAACATTAATCGGTCGAAAAAATGACTCATCGTTTTCTCTCTCTTAAGTCGGGCTGATTAGTAATGGTCAGTTCATTTAGTTCGTAAGTTTCTTCTGTCACATATCAAGGATTATAGAATTGCTTCTCGTTTTCGAGCTCGAATTCCTCGCCACATTTCGGGCAGCTAACGTGAGTAGATTTGCCTTTGCGCAGGTAGAACCACCAGTTAATGCCGATGCAAACTGCATAGAAAGCGGCAAAGCCGTAGAGTGCTACTTCCGGTGTCGTCGCCTTGATTTGTTCGCCAATAACCTTGGGGATATAAAAGGCACCGTAGGCCGCGACGGCTGAAGTCCAACCCAATACCGGGCCCGCCTGTTCCTTATCAAAAACCTGGGAGATGGTGCGAAAAGTGGATCCGTTGCCGATGCCGGTAGCGGCAAACAATAGCAGGAACAGCAAAAAGAAGGGTACGAAGTAATCTTCCGGGGTCGCTGATTGGTAAGCTGCTTTCATGTAGTAGGCGACGCCAACCGCACTGACGGTCATGACGATTGAGCAGAACTGGGTCACCAATGCGCCGCCAATTTTATCAGCAATCCAGCCACCAACCGGGCGAATCAAAGCACCGATAAAGGCGCCCATCCACGCGAACATCAGCGCACTGGGGCCGTTAGGATTCACGGTGTCGTGGGTCATCACACCGTCGGCGCCCATCACATGTGAGTACCCAAAGATGACTTTAATAGCCAACGGAAACGCCGCGGAGAAGCCAATGAAGGAGCCGAATGTCATGGTGTAAATAACACTCATTACCCAGGTATGGTGATTGGTAAATATTTTGTACTGCCGCGTCAGGCTGGTGCCGATCGACCCGGGAATCATTTTTAACCAAAAGACCGTAGAGCCGATGACCAATACCATGACGATCTCTTTGGATATACCCCACCCGGACCCGTTGGCGCTTTCTGGAAGCAATAACCATAAACCGACTGATGCGGTGATCAAACCGATCAGCAGCATGCCAGACATAGTGGCAAAACTGACAATCGGGTTGGGAATGTCGGGCGACACCTCGGGTGTGCGAATATTATTCAGTCCGAACCAGCCGGCGAAAGCCAGTGGAATCAGCAACAATAGCCAGACAAAGCCGGCGTTCTGAATCCAGGTTTCACTACCTGCTGGGATTTTTCCGATCAAGGTTCCGGAGGTGTTTTCCAGCACCATGGAGTCACCCCCCATCGCGCCGAACAGTCCAAAGGTCATCACAAGAGGCACCAGGATCTGCATGGTAGTGACACCAAAATTACCCAATCCTGCATTCAGTCCCAGTGCCAGGCCCTGCATCTTTTTCGGGAAGAAAAAGTTGATGTTGGACATGGAAGAGGCAAAGTTGCCACCACCAAAACCGGACAACAGGGCGAGCAACTGAAATACCCATAGGGGGGTATTTTTGTCACTCAGGGCAATACCTGCCCCCAATGCGGGAATCATCAGTAGCGCCGTGGTGAAAAACAGTGTATTGCGCCCGCCGCACAGGCGGATAAAAAAGCTGCTGGGAATACGCAGTGTTGCACCGGTCAGGCCGGCGATCGCCATCAGGGTAAATAGCTCGGACTTCTCGAAAGGGAATCCGAGGTTGAGCATCTGCACGGTTATCACACCCCAGTACAGCCACACGGCAAAGCCGCAGAGCAGGCTGGGAATGGAAATCCAAAGATTGCGGTTGGCGATTTTCTTGCCAGTGCTTTCCCAGAACGCTTCGTCTTCCACATCCCATTTGTTGATATCCGACATGTCAATTCCTTCCAGATAATGAGTGCACCACGACCAGCGGCACCGTTTTTATTCAGCCCATGGTGTTAGGCCCCGTCGTTTTAGGCGATATATCCCTCAAGCTCTTTGCCCTCGGCTCTACGCAAATTCCGGATGGCTACATTCATCGAGATCATGCAGATAGCTACCACACCGAACATCAACATAAAGCAGGAGCTGCGGACATCGAGCAAGTCTGAAGCCACACCAAACAGAATCGGTAATGTGAAACCACCGAGACCACCGATTACCCCGACCATGCCGCCAACGGACCCCATATTGTTGGGGTAGTAATCATGAATAATTCTGTAAACGCTAGCCTTACCGATGCCCTGTGCGATGCCAATCACAAATATCAGAAAGGTGAATACCCAAACGTTAGTACCAATCGCAAATTTATGATCAGCACTCATGCCGTGCACGATGTAAGTGGTTTGGGGGTAGGAGACGATGAACAGGCAAACCAGGCAGGTCCAGAACACCGCCCAGTTAACGTTACGAGCACCGTACTTGTCTGACAGCCAACCACCCAGGGCACGAATCAAACCCGAGGGTAAGGTGAAACACATGGTAATCAGGGACGCTGTCTTTAGATCCATCTGATACTCACCGACGTAGTACTTCGGCAGCCACAGCGCTAAGGCGACAAACCCGCCAAACACAAAGTAGTAGTACATGCCAAAGCGCCACACCCGTAGTTCCTTAAGCGGCGCCAATTGGTCGGCCAATGAAATATGAGCACCCGTCTTCTGACGCTCTTGCTGGGCGGGATCCGGGTAGGTAAAGAACCAGAAAATCACCGCCATGATGATCATGGCTACAGAGTACACCTGCGGCACCATGCGCCAACCGAAGGTCACCACGATCAATGGCGCTACCAGATTGGTGATGGCGGCACCAGCATTACCGGCCCCAAAAATGCCCATAGCAGTACCCTGCCTCTTATCCTCAAACCAGGCAGAGGTATATGCAATACCGATAGCGAATGAGCCACCGGCCAAACCCACAAACAAACCGATAATAAGGTATTGCCAGTACTCGGTAGCGAAGGCCAGACCATAGGTCGGAATCGCCACCAGGATCATATGGATAAAAAAGACGATTCGGCCACCAAAGCGGTCGGTCATGATGCCAAGGGGCAAGCGAGTGATGGAGCCTGTCAGAATGGGGGTCGCTACCAGGACACCGAATTGTGTATCGGAGAGGTTTAACTCCTGCTTAATTTTGATACCGATAATCGAGAACATTGTCCAGACTGCAAAATTGCAGGCGAAGGCCAGCGTATTCATTGCTAGGACTGACCATTGTTTTTGTTGATGGCTAGGCATGTAGTGCTGTCTCCGGTTTACGGTTTTTGCTTGAGTACAGGTAGAACCTTGCATTGGGCTCGGGCCCAGGCGCGGACAGGTTGAACCAATGTTGGGAAAAATGGAGGCGCAGCATGTATTCAATCCCAATGAGACGCGCACCAGTGCTATTGGGAGATGAATAAAACTGTACGATGAAGCGAGTCAGACCTGTCCAGGCAATGATGAAATTCGTCTCATCTAGAAAAACTTCATCGTTAGCATTCTTAGCGTGCATTTCGAAGCCTTAATCGGCGGACGTTTGTTAGTGCATGCGGTTCAATCCATTGAATTTGACGATTGCATTTCTTCTTGCAATGCAGGCGAGCATCTTTGTTATTTCCAATTTTGTCAGAAATACCGTTACGGAAAATTGATTAATATCAAGAAAGTGCGATTCACCTAATTATGGGGAGCAGATAAAAAGCGGATTTGTCACAAACCAACCACCATTTCCTATACCGGCTTATAATGACTCTCCGGACAGAAGCGGACGGGATCTTGCGCGAAGTCCACTTAACTTTATGATGGCAAATAACAAGATGAGCAACAAAGCAGTGCTAAAGCAGGATTTGACCATGGACTTCCAAGCGGTCTGTTTGGATGTATTGGCGGAAAAATATGCAAAAGGTGAAGAAAAGCAATTGCCCGGTGCTGAAATGGTCGACGCGATTCGCCGGCGCGTTGCCAAAACATTAGCCGCTAATGAAACAGAACCACACGTTTTTGAAGGGGATTACCTGAAAGCGCTGCAATCCGGCTTTATTCCGGGCGGTCGAATTAATAGCGCAGCGGGTGCTGATATCAAAAATGTCACCCTGATCAACTGTTTCGTACAGCCCGTGGGTGACAGCGTTTCCGAAGAGATTGACGGCAAGGTTGGCATCTATACCGCACTCAATCATGCCGCCGAAACCATGCGCCGCGGCGGTGGTGTTGGTTATGACTTCTCAGCTATCCGCCCTAAAGGCGCCATTGTTAAAGGAACCGCAAGCAGCGCCTCCGGCCCTGTGAGCTACATGCACCTGTTTAACCAAAGCTGTTCCACCGTTGAATCCGCCGGCGCACGACGCGGCGCCCAAATGGGTGTACTGCGTGTCGACCACCCCGACATTCTCGAGTTTGTTAGTGCCAAACAAACTGCCGGGATTCTTAGCAACTTTAACCTCAGCGTTGGCGTTAGCGACGCCTTTATGCAGGCGCTGGAAGCAAATCGGCCATTCGAGCTAATTCACAAAGCAGAGCCGGCGCAAGACATGAAATCGCAGGGGATCTATCGCCGCGAAGATGGTATGTGGGTTTACAACAAGGTCAATCCGCGTGAGCTATGGGCACGCATCATGCAATATACCTATAACGCTGCCGAACCTGGCGTGTTGTTTATTGATCGCATCAATGCGGAAAACAATCTGCGCTACTGTGAAGTGATTGAAGCCACAAATCCATGTGGAGAGGTACCTATCCCCGATTATGGCTGCTGCTGCCTGGGTTCAATCAATCTCACCTGCTTTGTGGAAATGCCCTTTACGGACCAGGTTAGCTTTGATTTTACCGGCTTTGGCTGGGTCGTTGGTCAGGCTGTCCGCATGCTGGACAGCGTGCTGGATGTGTCCGCCTGGCCGCTCGCACAGCAACAAGAAGAAGCACATAACAAGCGCCGTGTTGGACTTGGCTACACCGGGCTGGGTGACACGCTGATCGAATTAGGCCTGCGCTACGACAATGAAGATGGTCGTGAATTCGCCGCGGAAGTCACACGATCTATGCGGGATGCCGCCTATAGCGCGTCCATCGCGCTGGCCACTGAAAAAGGCGCGTTCCCAAAATTTGACGCAGAGAAATATCTGCAGAGCGACTTTGCCCAACGGTTACCCGAGGACATTCGTCACGCTATCCGTACGCACGGTATCCGTAACTCGCACTTGCTCTCAATTGCCCCAACCGGCACCATCTCGTTGGCCTTTGCCGACAACTGCTCCAACGGTATAGAACCGGCATTCTCCTGGTATTACCAGCGGACTAAGCGCATGACCGACGGTTTGAGTCGTGAGTACAAAGTGGAAGACCACGCCTACCGCGTCTACCGCCGGCTAGGCCATGATCAGGCCGACCTGCCAGCATCTTTTGTGTCCGCGTTAGAGATCAGCGCCAAAGATCATATGCTCATGCAGGCAGCCATCCAGCCTTATATTGACGCCAGTATCAGCAAGACCGTAAACGTTGCGGAGGACTACCCCTTCGGTCAGTTCCAGGATCTCTACCTTGATGCCTGGAAGGCCGGTCTAAAGGGCATCACCACCTATCGCCCCAACAATATTTTGGGCAGCGTACTCTCGGTTGGCAGTGGTGGAGGCCAGTTACAGGATCTTGATCAGTCTGAGCCTGACCGCAAGATCCAAATTCCCGCAACCCCCGACGTGGCGCTGGCCTCCCTGCGCTGGGTCAATCGCCCGCAATTTGCTGCCGGTAGCCCCGGAATTTGCTACATGGTGGAAAACCCTCACCAACGTTTTGCTGTCTTCATCGGACATATCGACAACGGTACAACGCAGGTATTCGAAGTTTGGGTAATCGGTGCTGAGCAACCCCGAGGCCTGGCAGCGCTAGCCAAGAACTTGTCAATGGATATGCGCGCGATGGATAAGGAATGGTTAAAGATAAAGCTCAATTCACTGAGCAAAACCGCTGGCCAAGCCTTCGCCATGGCGATGCCACCCAATGGCGATCTAGTTAGCGTACCTGGTAACGTGGCCTCGCTCGCTCGGCTGATTCGCTACCGCTGCGATGAGATGGCCATGTTTGATGACGCGCCGGGTCCCACCCCACT
>JBPCXM010000048.1:0-8319 GCA_051008535.1 Pseudomonadales bacterium
TGAGAGAGGAGCGAAAATTGTCGCGAATGCGTTCACCCAACGCGGCGGCTCTATCAGCAAGTTGTTCTTGCACAATCGTTTCTACTACCGTCAGCGCTACTGCACAGGCCAACGGATTGCCGCCGAAAGTGGTGCCATGATTGCCCGGATGCATCACCGCGGCTGCTACGCCACGCGCCATGCATACACCGATCGGTATGCCGTTACCCAGACCTTTTGCCGTAGTGACCACGTCGGGCAGCAAGCCATGCTGTAAGTAATTAAAATAGCTGCCGGTGCGACCGTTGCCGGTTTGTACCTCGTCGAGCATCAGCAGCCAGCCATGTTGGTCGCATAGCACGCGCAGTTGCGGCAAATAGTCAGGTGTGGGACTGAGAATGCCACCTTCGCCTTGAATGGGTTCTAGCAATACAGCCACAAGACTGGGATTGTTGTGCGCGATATTGCTTATTGCGGTCACATCGTTAAAAGGAGCACGCACGAAGCCGCTCACCAGCGGCTCAAAGCCGGCCTGAATTTTTCGGTTACCGGTAGCGGTCAAGGTTGCTAGCGTACGCCCGTGAAAAGCGCCATCGAGCACAATGATGGCCGGGCTGTCGATGTTCTTTTCGCGATGACCATACAAGCGCGCGATTTTGATAGCGGCTTCGTTAGCCTCCGCGCCGGAGTTGGCAAAAAACATTGATTCCATACTCGATACGCCGGCCAATGCGTCGCCGAGTTTTTCCTGTAATTCTATTTGATAGATATTCGATGTATGCATTAGCTTGCCGGCTTGCTCTTGAATGGCCCGGGTAACCGCGGGGTGCGCATGGCCCAAAGAGTTGACGCCAACACCGGTGAGTGCGTCTAGGTAGCGATTGCCGTCAGCATCGAACAGCCAGGCGCCTTCGCCATGCGTGAAGCTAACCGGCAGACGGTTGTAGGTGTTCATCAAAGTGTGCATGTGCGGTCCATCAAAAACGCAAAAAGGCAGCCAAGGCTGCCTTGAAGAAGAATACTATAAATATTTGGCTTGCTTGGCAATGCCTTAAACAAGTAAGTTACATTGCGCAAAACACTTAAAAAAGCAGGGCCTAGTCACTATTGAACGCCATCGAACTGAGCGTATTTGCCAGCCGCATGGACGCCATCTGCGAAGAGATGGGCGTAACTCTGCAGCGCGCCGCATTCTCCCCCAACATAAAAGACCGGCTGGATTTCTCCTGCGCCATATTCGATGCGCAAGGTGGTTTGTGCGCGCAAGCGGCGCATATTCCCGTGCATTTGGGTAGCATGGCGTTCGCGATGGCTGGCATTGTGCAGCAGTTCGACTGGCAGGCGGGCGATATGGTGGTGTTTAACGACCCATTCCTCGGCGGTACGCACCTGCCGGACGTGACTCTGGTCGCCCCGGTGTTTCATGGGAGAGAACTGCAAGGCTTCGTTGCCAACCGCGCACATCACGCAAACATTGGTGCTGAAGCACCGGGTTCCATGCCGATTTCCCGCTGCCTTGAGGAAGAGGGTGTGATCATCGCTCCGTGCAAGTTGATCGAGCGCACTGTGGTACGCGAATCGGTGTTAGCTGAGTTGCGCAGCAGGCCACAGGAGCCTGTGCTCGGTGGCGATTTTGTGGCGCAGATTAGTGCTAATAAAATCGGTTCTGAGCGGCTGGGCGAATTGATTACACAACGAGGTGTGGTTGCTTATGGCGCAGGTTTACAAGCGTTAAACGACTATGCGTACCGCCTTGCCAAGGCGGAATTGGCGCAATTACCGTCCGGCGATTATCGCTTTACCGATTATATGGACGACGACGGCGTAGGCGCTAGCGATATACCCATCAAAGTATTAGTGCGCATCAGCGAGCAATCCATAGTCGTAGATTTTGCTGGTACGGCGACGCAAGTAGGGGGCAATATTAACTGCCCCCTATCAGTCACGGCGGCGGCCGTATTTTATGTGTTCCGCTGCTTGTTGCCAGACCATGCGCCGGCTTGCGCTGGTTTGTTTCGACCCCTGAACATCAGCGCGCCACCGGCTTGCCTAGTCAACGCCGAACGTCCGGCAGCGGTCGCGGCCGGAAACGTAGAAACGTCGATGCGTATCGTCGATGCGTTGCTGGGCGCGCTTAGCACTGCGCTGCCTGATAAGATACCTGCTGCCAGCCAGGGCTCGATGAACAATATTGCCATGGGCGCGGTCACCCCGCGTTGGGATTACTACGAAACCGTTGCCGGTGGCTGCGGTGCACATGCGGTGGGCGACGGCTTGTCGGGTCGCCACAGCCATATGACCAACACCCTGAACACACCAGTTGAAAATCTCGAAATGCACTACCCACTGTTGGTGACGCGCTATGCGCTGCGAACCGGCTCGGGCGGCGGCGGCGAGCATACGGGAGGGCAAGGCATTGAGCGTGAATACGAATTTCTGGCGCCGGCTCAAGTCACGTTGTTGACCGAGCGCCGGCAGCGGTCTCCCTGGGGTCTCAACGGTGGTGGGCCGGGTGGTCGTGGGCAGAATTTGCTTAACGGCGAGCCGTTAGCGGGTAAGTGCAGCATCGAGGTCAAGCCTGGAGACCGTATCACCGTGGCGTCCCCTGGCGGCGGTGGTTGGGGCGTGACCCGTCAAGAATAAGTCGCACCTGCGCACTGAACGTAATAGAATTGCCGCAGTCTGACTCACAACATACTCATTCATCACAAATACGGTTTTAAATCGATGGAAATTCTTGACACAATTAAGCAACAAGTCGAAAGCAACCCAATTCTTCTCTATATGAAGGGCGCACCTAACGCGCCACAGTGCGGCTTTTCCGCGCGCACGGTGGAAGCGTTAATGGAATGCGGCGAACGTTTTGCTTATGTCGATATTTTAAGCAATCCAGAGATTCGCACTAATCTGCCCAAATTTGCCAATTGGCCGACCTTCCCGCAGCTATGGGTCAATGGTGAGCTGGTGGGTGGCTGCGATATCATCACCGAGATGCATGAGCGCGGTGAATTGCAGTCTCTGATCACCGAAGCGGCGAAGGATGCACCCGCCGACGGCGAGTGAAACGTTTTAGACTACTTTACTACGGCCCCGAGTCCAGCCAGCCGCCCAAATCGCGCCAGCGATTAACGATCTGACAAAATAACTCAGACGTTTTTTGCGCGTCGTACAACGCCGAATGTGCGCTGGCGTTGTCGAATTCAATGCCGGCCTCCTCACAGGCGCGCGCCAATACGGTTTGGCCGTAGGCCAGCCCGGCCAGGCAGGCAGTGTCAAAGGTAGAGAACGGATGAAACGGATTACGTTTTAGTCCGCAGCGATCGCTTGCCGCGTTCACAAAACCATGATCGAAGGTCGCGTTGTGCGCCACAATAATAGCGCGCGTGCAGCCGTGGGCCTTAATTGCCTTGCGCACCATCTGGAACAATTGTCGAAAGGCATCGTCTTCGGATTTGGCATCGCGTGCGGGGTCATGCGGATCAATGCCGGTAAATTCCAGCGCTGAAGGTTCCAGATTAGCGCCTTTGAAGGGCTGCACATTGGCGCTGTACACGCGGTCTTCAAGCAGATAACCGTCTTCATCCATCGTTACGGTCAACGCAGCGACTTCTAACACCGCGTCAGTGGCACAGTTAAAGCCGCCGGTTTCAACGTCTAATACCACCGGCAAAAAACCGCGAAAGCGCCGGGCGAGCGGCGATTTGAGTTTCTCGTCTGCGTCGGAGGTCAGCTCAAAATCGTCGTTGTCGTTCAAGCCGGTTCTCTGTTGCCGACCTGCCATTGCAGGGTGTTTGCGGCGCCAATCGGCACGAGTTGTTGCGCTCCAAGTTGCACATTGCGCGGTACTTGCCAGGGCTCTTTGTGCAGCGTTACCGTATCATTGTTGCGCGGCAGCTGATAAAAATCTGGGCCGAAAAAAGAGGCAAAGCCTTCCAGTTTATCCAGCGCGCCTGCTCGCTCGAATGCCTCGGCGTAAAGTTCAAGCGCCGCGTGTGCGGTGTAACAACCGGCGCAACCGCAGGCCGTTTCCTTGCTGCTTTGCGGGTGCGGGGCGGAGTCTGTACCAAGGAAAAATTTCGGATTGCCGCTGATCGCCGCCTTAACTAGCGCATGTTGATGACTGGCCCGCTTCAACACCGGTAAACAATAGTAATGCGGTCGCACACCGCCGGCGAGCAAGTGGTTGCGGTTGAACAACAAATGGTGTGCCGTGATAGTCGCGGCGACACACGCGGAATTTTGTTCGACAAACTGCACCGCATCTCGTGTTGTGATGTGCTCAAGCACGACACGCAATATCGGAAAGTCATGTACTATTCGCTGCAAGTGAGTTTCCAGAAAGCTCTTTTCACGATCGAAAATATCCACCTCATCATTCGCCACTTCACCGTGAACTAACAGTGGCAGCTTATGCCGTTGCATGGCTTCCAGCACGGAGTAGATTTTGCTGATGTCGGTCACGCCGGCATCCGAATTGGTTGTCGCACCGGCCGGGTACAATTTGGCGGCAACGACGATTCCGCTTTGTTTGGCGCGTTCTATGTCAGTGGCATCGGTGTTGTCGGTCAGATATAACACCATCAACGGCCTAAAATTACTGTTCTTATCGAGTACCGCAAGAATACGCTCGCGATAGGCTGTTGCCTTCGCAACAGTGTTTACCGGGGGTGTCAGGTTCGGCATAACAATGGCCCGGCCAAAATAGCGGCTGCAATGCGCGACGGTATCGCGCAGCGCGTCACCGTCGCGCAGGTGTACGTGCCAGTCGTCAGGGCGGGTAATGGTTAAGCTTTGCATGTATTGGTGTGCCGGGGATATTGCGGCAATATGCTACCGTATTGACTATCAAAGTAACAGATTAAAGGTTATCCAGTTAAAGTATTTCCAGGCTATGCCGATAAGCTAAATGTGCGACGGCCACGCACATAAGTCAGGACGGCAATAGAAGGGATAACATGCCAAAATACGTGCTGGGTACAGTGTTGCTTTTATGGATGAGTGCATCGCTGGCAGTTACTCGGGATTTAAGCTTTGCAGCGCGCATGGATGTTGCGCATTGGCACGTAAGCGACTCTGTTTTGGAATGCCGATTGGCCCAGCCTCTGCCATTATATGGCGAGGCTGTATTTTCACGTCGCGCAGGCGAAAGCCTGCGCTTTTTTTTGGCCGCGCGCGACAACCCCTTGCGCGCTGGAACGGCCGAACTGGTGTCGCAACCGCCGGTGTGGGCGCCTTCACATGCACCAAAGCACTTGGGCGAGGCCAGCGTTGAACGCAGCAAACAACCGATCACACTAGGTGAGAAGTTGGCCAGTCAAATGATGGCCGAACTGCTGAAGGGGATGACGCCGCGCTTTTTACACATCGCCTGGTATAGCGCGGTTGATCCGATCGAAGTGGGCGTGTCACCGGTATATTTTCAGGACGCCTACAAACAATATCTGCATTGCGTTGATCATCTGCTGCCGCACAATTTTGACGAGTTGAAGCATAGCCGGGTGCATTTTGCGACCGACAAAACCCAGCTGTTGCCCGCCGCCACCGAGCGTTTGGATATGGTCGCCAGTTACGCCCTGGCGGATAAAACCGTCAACAAAATATTTGTCGATGGCCACACCGACAATGTGTGGGACTCATACTACAACAGCGATCTGTCGCGTCGGCGCGCAAAAGCTGTAGTAGCGTATTTGCGCGCCAAGGGCGTGGACAGAAAAATGATCACCCGCCGCCACCATGGAGAGCGTCGTCCAATGGTGCCCAACAACAACGATTCGAATCGTGCCAAAAACCGCCGCGTGACCGTGCGCCTAGCACGCTAATTAGTGTGCTAGAATTTCTTGCCGTGTAGCCCCGCGCTGCACACTCCACATTTCACTATTCCTGTCCGCAAACGGCGCGGTGTTGGGCGTATTTATGGCAACAGTTAATAAGGTCGTGCTGGCCTATTCTGGAGGGCTCGACACCTCTGTTATCGTTAAATGGCTGCAGGAAACCTACGCCTGCGAGGTCGTGACTTTTACAGCCGACATTGGCCAGGGCGAGGAAGTCGAACCGGCACGCGCGAAGGCGCAGGCCATGGGTATCAAGGAAATCTATATCGACGATTTACGCGAAGAGTTCGTCGCTGATTTCGTCTACCCGATGTTTCGTGCCAACGCGATTTATGAAGGCGAGTATCTGCTGGGTACTTCAATCGCAAGGCCGCTGATTGCCAAGCGACTGGTCGATATCGCCAATGAAACGGGCGCCGATGCTATTTCTCACGGCGCGACCGGCAAGGGTAACGACCAGGTGCGATTCGAGTTGGGTGCTTATGCATTAAAGCCTGGCATACAAGTGATCGCGCCGTGGCGTGAGTGGGACCTAAGCTCGCGCGACACGCTGCTGAAGTATTGCGAACAGCATAATATTTCGGTTGAAATGAAGCGCGGCAAGGCTTCGCCGTATTCCATGGACGCTAATCTGCTGCATATTTCCTACGAGGGCGGCAATCTTGAAGACCCGTGGTCCGAACCTGAAGAAGACATGTGGCGTTGGAGTGTAGCGCCAGAGGCCGCACCGGATACGCCACACTACATGGAGCTGACTTTTACTCGGGGTGATATCACGGCCATCGATGGCAAAGACAACACGCCAGGCGAGGTGCTAGCTGCGCTTAATAAAATAGGTGGCGCACATGGTGTTGGTCGTTTGGATATCGTCGAAAACCGCTATGTGGGTATGAAGTCGCGTGGTTGTTACGAAACTCCCGGCGGTACCATCATGCTTAAGGCGCACCGTGCGATCGAGTCTATAACGCTCGACCGCGAAGTAGCCCACCTAAAAGACGAGCTCATGCCACGCTATGCCGCCATTATATATAACGGATATTGGTGGTCGCCGGAGCGGCTGCTGCTGCAACAAACCATCGATGCGTCGCAGCTTAACGTGAACGGTGTGGTGCGACTCAAACTCTATAAGGGCAATGTGAGTGTCGTTGGCCGTAAATCCACCGACAGCCTGTTCGACGAAAGCATCGCCACTTTTGAAGATGACGCCGGTGCCTACGACCAGGCCGATGCCGCGGGTTTTATTAAACTCAATGCCTTGCGCATGAAAATAGCCGCCAGCAAAGGTCGCCGTCTGGACTAGATGTCCGATTGTTGTACAGTTGACTGACGCCAGACCTAGATGATCGTAATCTTGGTTTGGGCTATCTTCTGATCCGTTAGACGTTATGGGTCGTAGTCATAACGAAACTTAAGCGTTAGAGAATTATTAGATAAGGGCTGTAAACTGCTGATTTATTGGTAAGCATTGGTTTCTTTTCAGATATCGCTCTGCTATGATCGGCGCCAGCTCAGGATTTCTCCAACACGGCAGTTGAATAACCCAGTAATAAATAACCGCTACAGAGGTGAGCCATGTTAACCAGAACACGTAAACCCGGCGCTATCGCATGCTTTTGCGCGGGCATATTAGGCGCCGTCGGCGCGAGTGCGCAGGAGCAGCTGCTGCTGGAAGAGGTGGTGGTCACCGCCCAAAAACGCGCGGAGAGCCTGTCTGACGTACCGATTTCGGTCAACGTCATGTCTGGCGAAAAAATCGCCCAGGCAGGTATTACCAATCTCAACGATCTGTCTGACTTCGTGCCCAACCTGACCATGAACCAGACCGGTATTGGCACCAACATCGCCATTCGTGGTATCAGCTCGGGCATCAACCCGGCGTTCGAGCAGTCGGTCGGCATGTACATTGACGACATTTACTATGGCCGCTCCCAGCTGGCGCGTGTGCCTTATCTGGACCCGGACAGGGTAGAGATTTTGCGCGGCCCGCAGCCTATTTTATTTGGCAAAAACGCAATTGCCGGCGCCATCAGCATGGCGACCAAAAGAACTTCTTTGGAAGGTTTGGAGGGTTTCGTTCAGGCGGAATACAATTTCGATCAGGAAACGAAAGACCTGCAGTTCGGTGTCAATATACCCATGGGCGAGACTGTCGCCGGGCGTATTGCCGGGCTGTATCGTGACACGGAAGGCTATTACGAAAACTCCACTTTGAGTCGCGACGAGTCGGCGAATGAAGAGTGGGTGATTCGTGGCAGTTTCATGTTTGAACCCACAGACGAGTTATCGCTATTGTTGAAGCTGGAAACGGGCGAATTCGACACCGAAGGGCGTTTTCTTGAACTCGTTAACCCGGTGGAGGTTGGCGGCTCTCCTTCTTTTGCCGATGCGTTGTTTGGCTCCACAGGCGGCGCGGTAGTGCTTGATACTAAGCAGGACTTTAAGCGCCAGTCTAACGGTGATATTGAAGAGAACGAATTCCAAAATGCGACGCTGACCATCGACTATGCGC
>JBPCXM010000049.1:0-4693 GCA_051008535.1 Pseudomonadales bacterium
ATAGCTGCGGTCAAGAAACGCCTTCATTACGCCCGCTATCGTCGCAAGGTTTTCTGGGCAGGCGAAGATATAGCCATCGGCATCAAGCAAATCGGCCGGCCCTGCATCCATCGCCTGTTTGAGAATGGTCTCCACGTCCTCCTCGGCGCTCGCCGCTCCAGCCGCAGCTTCAGCCAATTGCCGCGTTCCACCGGTGTAACTGTAGTAGACAATTAAAAGACGCTTCCGCATTCGTCCATTTTGCCGTATAAGCGTGTCATTGGGTAGAGACTGCAACGTTTCCGCGAACGTCCCGCACTTTGTTGGCCGGAGGGGACTAATAGGTAGCGATACCCTGAATATAGATCCGCCTGAAACCCGACTCATTGAGCCGCCGGAAATGGGCACTACTGCTGCGTTTTCCACTCGCGTTCGCGCTCTGGCACCCACTCTGGCCTCGCAAAACAATGCATCAAGAATTCATGCACGGTTCGCGCATTCGCTACGTCAGAAAAGAATTGCGGTAATTCTGAAAACCAGACGTTAACCGCGTTAACGCTATCGGAGTCTTGAACCGCCCCGGCAATTCCGGAGACCTGTTTGTTTGAGTCAGGCCGCAATCCGATAAATTGACTTGTAGCGCGTTTGCACTGCAGCGCTTTCCTGCACGCTCAGCTTGAAGTAATACTCGAGCTCGAAATCGCTCAAATCAGACGGTAAAGACGTGCTCCCCAGAAATCGTCGCTGCCAGCGACTCATTGATCCTTCTCTTGGCTGACTGCCGGCCACTCGACGCGCGTCGGTGTGGCGCAGGACATGGTGGAGCCATACATCGATGCGGCCAAGATAATGCTGGCCGGCCGTTGGAGCAGCCTGAAAATGGTGACCCGCTACGCGCAACGCATCAACGTGAAGAAAGGCGGCATGGAGGAACTGACGCAACAATTGGGCTGGCAGCCAGATAATCTGTAGGAGGATTTTTCGAACAAGACCTGACATTTGTGACGTTGCCAACGACAAGGTTTCAAGCTTGTATAGGATTTATGTGGTAATCTAACTGCTATTTAGAGGACGCGTTATAGATATTTCTCCCACGTGTCCAGCCTACCCATTCACCGGGTTTCTGATGCGCTCTCATTTGGATGTTTTTTTGAATTTGCTACCACCAGTTCGCTGTCGAAGCTAGCGTGTCAAAGTTCCGTTGCTCGTGATTGAGGTGCTGTCCAAGTGCCACCAATTTTCGTTCGGCTAGTTCGTAGTCATAGGTAAGGGCTTTCAACTCGTCGAGCAACTCTCGCCGCGTATGGCTTTGCAAGCCATCGCTCACCAGCTGTTCTTCGGTATCCGCAATACGTTGTTCGATATCCGCGAGATGGGTTTCCTGTTTTTCGATGTCATTTTGAATCGTTCTTACCGAAGCGGCAGCAACATAAATGCGTCTGCCCTGCTGGTATGCCCTGTTGTAATCGATCGCTAAATTAGTGGGGCAAACACCGCGCAGAGGTTTACCGGAACGGCCTTGCGAAAATCCATTGCCGGGTGTGCAGAACTCTTGCAAACCGGCATGCCTGCCAGCGTCATATTTCGCCATGTCAGGTGCTACTCCATGTTTAGCGCAGGCCTTACGGTGCTTGCCAATAAACGATAAGGGCTGGCCGCGTGCGCCGTCTTCATAGCCAACCGCTTGCCAGTCCGCGGTCAGGCACTCACTCTGATTCATCGAAGCGCAGCTAGCGCAAATGGAAATAAGCAGGAGTGAAGCGAATTTTTTCGGGTGCATGGCTGAGGTTCCAATAGTCGCCTGGGACGTCAACCGGTCCTTTGCGACAGTAATAAATGATCGAATGCGATTCCATAAGTGTAGTAAGCGACACGGATTGGGTTTCATATCTTCTCCGCGGCACGGTGCAAATGTGAAATGGTTTGCACTAACAATGTGCGTGGTGGGCTTCCGTGCACTGAACGAAAATGTGACGTTAAGGAAAATGTCAGTAAAGCAAACGCTTGCAGGGGGACGTAAAGTCGAATTTCTAGACTAATCAATCAGTTACTTTAAAGGCCTGTGGTGTGCGATTTCTTAATCGTGGGACCAAATCAGCAAGTTGGGTGACCATCAAAAACCCGGTGGATGTACATAATCCACGAAACAGCTTTAGTGCACAACTTATTGAATCTCGGTGCGCGACGCCGTATCGCGCCCGGGACATATCACGTTCTCCTTAAACCCACCGGGTTTTTGATACACTCATATCAGATTGACGTCACTCCTGATAAAGGTCAAGAATATCAGGGAGTATGTATATTCGGGTTTGACAGGTTAATCACCAGCACATCGGTGTGCAGGCCGGCAATCACCCGCTCAGCAGTATTACCACGACGGGTTTTGAATTTACCGGTTTGCCCGAGGGTTCCGATAATGGCCAGATCTGCGCTCAGTTCATTGGCAACAGCCGATACCACTTCATCGGTATAGCCCTGCTTAACGTGGATATTTTCCGCAGGCAATCCAGTCTCATTGGCCAGCCTTCCACGGTCCGGATAGAGTGAGGAATCAATATAAGCATTAACCACGTGAAGCTCAGCGTCATAGTTCTCGGCAGCTACTCGCCCCATTTCAATAATACGTTTGTTCAGCTCTTTCTGGTCATCGCGAGTTGCCTGGAAATTCACCGCAGAGAGAATTACTTTACGTTGAGATCCAGTCTCTGGATTAACCAATATCACCGGACAATCGGCGCTTTTAAGCAGATCCCATTTACTCTCTGAAAAGGTAAAACGACGGCGGCTCGTGCGCTTGTGTACCGGTATCAGGATATTGTCGGCCCCCCAAAGCTTGGCCTCCTGTCTGATGGATTCCTGCCAATCCTGGGACCAAGAGATTTCCACTTCACACGTCAGGCCCGCATCTAATACCGGTTTACGGACCTGATTATCAAACCAGTACTGGTCGCGAAACAAATTGTCGTTAGTGACGCGCATATCCACGGCTTCGTTATCCACCGCTATAAACACGTACAACGCCGCTTTTGGCTCGCGCATTCCGGCGACAATAATTGCTCGTTCCAATGCCACATGGTTCTCGTCGGTAGGATCTACAACTACAAATAAACGTTCTTGCTGGCCCATTAACCATCTCCTGCTGTAAAACTGATTAGGGTGCCCTGCACCCACCACGACAACCATAAATGAGCAGCGCTATCGGGTAAAGAACTTCTGCCTCCAAAAGCCATCTATTTGATTCAGATCAAGGCTTTTGCTCTCTGGGGTAGCGGGAGCATCGTTACGAACGGTGGCGGTTTCGAGGCCATCGCCGCCACAGATCCTGATCCCACCCCGACATGACGCAAGGACTAAGGGCGCGGCTAACGCATCGAGTCAACGCGACGCGACGATGCAGCGGAGAGGTCGGTAATTCACTGAGCCAAGCAACAATGTCTGTTAGGCATGAAACTCTAAGCCTTGGCTAACAACTGGTATCCGGTCAAGTCTGAACCTGAACTGTCACCGTTAGGCCGCGGCGCGTTTCTCTGCAATTAGCTTTAGGGCTGTTTCGACCGCACTGCCAGCATCACGGCAGTAAGCATCAGCACCAATAGCTAGGCCGAACTCCTCATTCAGTGGTGCCCCACCGACGAGGACGATGTATTGGTCACGAATGCCCTGCTCTTTCAGCGTGTCAATTACCACTTTCATGTAGGGCATCGTGGTCGTTAATAGTGCAGACATGCCCAGAATGTCTGGAGAGTGTTCCATTAGAGCATCCAAATAGCTTTCAACTGGGTTGTTAATCCCAATGTCGACCACCTCAAACCCTGCACCTTCCATCATCATACCAACGAGATTCTTGCCAATGTCATGTATGTCTCCCTTTACGGTTCCGATCACCATTTTTCCGACTGGTTTGGCTCCTGTTTCTGCAAGTAACGGTTTTAGGATGGCCATACCGCCCTTCATAGCGTTGGCAGACAGTAGCACTTCCGGAACAAAGAGAATGCCATCCCGAAAATCAATACCAACAATGGTCATGCCCGCGACCAAGGCATCGTTCAGTACTCGGTCGGCGGACCAGCCGCGCTCCAAGAGAATGTTCGTGCCCTCGACAATTTCGTCCAACATTCCATCGTACAAGTCGTCGTGCATTTGCTCGACAAGCTCATCGTCAGGTAGCGACCCAAGGTCAATATCGTCGTCGTTCGTAGCAGTCATTTCAGCCGCGCCCTGTTGCTTCCGGAGTTAAAGAAATTGGAAATTGTTCCCGAACAGCCCGGTCAGTATCATCGGAGATATGCTTTGGAAAATGGTTCGCAAGTATTTCATCGCGGCGTCGAACTGCTTGCTCGAGCAGAACAGGCTTGCCAGCATCTTGCCAAACGTTAGGGCTTGTTCGATCGCTAAAGTCTGGATAGATGTATTCACTCTGCATCACTGCAAGCGTTTCATCAGATCCTAGGTAATGACCCAACCCGCCCAGGCATACTCGCTTTAGATTGTCGAAGCTAAGTGTATTTTCGTTGACTTCGATTCCGCGCGTAATACGAAGTGTGGCCCCAAGAACGTCATTGTCTAGCAGCAGACTCTCGGGGCAAGCACCAAGCAAGCTGGCGTACATCCCGGCAGCCTCGTACACGATGTTTGCGCCTGAAAGCGCTGGTGGCAACACGGTGTAGGATCGTTCCGCTCCCCCTTGATAATCAGGAAACTTGGAATCGGACAT
>JBPCXM010000050.1:0-8587 GCA_051008535.1 Pseudomonadales bacterium
CTTTTCGGTCTTGCAATCCGCAAACAACACCGCTACCGCGAAGCGCTCCCTTGGTTGCAACGCACGCTTGAGCTGGATCCGCTATCCCCCGATGCTCTGATTGACCTCGCCACAACCTTGTCCTTTACAGGCGCAGCGCAAGCAGCAGAGGATTTGTATTTGCGCTTGATTGAGCTCGCCCCGCAACAGATTATGAGCTATCGCGAGTTAGCCTATCACTACGTTCGCCAGGGTCAACTCAACGAGGCGCATGACACATGGCGGCGACTGTTGGCAATTTCGCCAGATTACTTACCCGCGATTTACGAAATCGCTCGTATCTATTTACTGCTGGGCGACACTGAAACTGCTGATCAGTGGATCGCCCGCTTGCAAGCCGTGCCAGACGAATCCGAATTCGGCCAATTTATTAAAGGCGGCGCTCTACTCACGATGGATCTGCAAAACGAGGATTTCGACAGCGCACGCGATCGAGTCAAGCGCATGCGCCAAATCTTTGAGGACAACAGATTCCTCCTCATTTACGCGGCCGGCGTTGAGGCAGCGGCCGGTGATCTTGACGAGGCTAGGCAGTATATGGATCAAGCGGAGCAAGCTGCCGCTAGTGACCCCAATTGGCCGTTCTCGATCACGTTCTTCCACGAAGGCTACCCTATGTTAGATGGCGTGTTGCAAGGATTTCTATACCTTGCAACCGACAAAAAGTTTGAGGGCGTGCTGAAATTGAAGGCAAGTCTGGACTTCATTGAGTCACTTTGGGACCAAGGCTGGTCCGTGGGGGTCACTAGCTACGTGGCGGCGCAAATCTATGCTGTGCAGTGGAGAAAACGGAAAGCAATTGGTCTATTGCAACGCGCCTATGAAGAGGGGTGGCGGGACTACCGCCAGGCGTTGCTCGATCCGGCACTTGCTGCCCTGCGTGAAGAACCAGAATTCGACAGCTTAATGAATCGAATGGAGGGTGACGCGACTAAGGTGCTAGCTAAACTGCGATCGAGGAATGCGAACGTGCTGCCTTCTTCCAACTGAGTACGCTCTTCACTAGATCTGGGCAATGGCATGAGGATAACTGACTAGAGATTCGGCCCCGTTGAAGTTTATTTGTCAGCATCGCAAAAAACTGTACGATTGTCTTCTCAGGAGGGACAGCTACTCTAATTAGCCTTCTCCAATTTGAGGTGATCGTTAAAGTTTCGCAACCCAGTTGTACCGCCGGTTTGAGGAGGGGGCGAATGATTATCAATACCCCATTTACTCGTACTACGAACGGGCGCCGTTAAGGCTCAGTGCATTTGATTGATTGATATTTCTACTTGTTAACCGCAGCGCAACTTCCAGAGCGTTGGCGTAGGGTGGGCTGGTACGCGCTTGGTATTGGGTGATGATATTACGAACCCTTGTATCGAGCCGGCCGTCTCTAAAAGCCCGGCTGAGGGATTGTACTATTCGTTGAAGAACCCAGTGATTGTGTCCAACGCGTGTATAGTTAATCTGGCGACGCAAGACGCCTGCTTTCGGCTCACTGAGTAGTGGCAAGGCGTCAAAGAGCGCTCCTCCGGGTGCCAGGTCAACCTTGCGGACCTTGTTAGCCCCAGTTCGTTGGTGCCAGCGATGCGCTGCTGGATAGTCGAATGGGTAGTCGTTCACGAAGTCAATGCAAAATGGACAGGGGCAGCTCCATCGATGGGCCGATTCTCTGGCGAGCCGGTGGGCCACTTTCCTGGTTCGGACCTTCAACACTGCGGGTTTGTCGACATAGAGCGTGCCGCCTTTGAGAGCGTCTTTGATCGGGCTGGTGGCGTCGAACGTGAGATGAGGCGTAGCATGGGCTATGAGGCTGACTGCGGGAATCATGATCGGTGCGCCCAAGCCCAGGAAATGAAAACGTTGGGGTGGTTGGCCAGCGGTTTGTTGATACCCAGCCCAGAATCCTTTAGCCACTGCAACAGTGCGCGCGTAGCGGGCCGGTAGATTTGCACCGAAGTCCATGCGCCGCCTTCCGATGACGATATGATCCACGTAGTTTGCATCCGCCATATAAGCGCCAAAACCCATAGAGATTGCATTGATACCGGCTGAGGCGAATTCTCTCCCCGCGTCAAACGCCGTGTTGTAGTCTACGGCCGATGCGACTGGGTAGTAGCGGTCGGCGAGTTCGCGAGGAAGCGTTGCAGTGATGACCGTGGCGCGGCGTGCCACGGCTTGGTTGTAGCGCCTATAACTGCGCCGCCGTGTGCTGATATATCGCGGTTCGATGTCCAGGCTCAACCAGCAGGCCATGGTGAGGTCCTCCGCCCCTATCAACGCGTCTGGCCGCAAGGCTAACTGGGCGTCGGTTGCCTCTCGGTCAGTCTTTAGGCGCTCAAGCGCGCTGGCGCGCACGCGATAAGCCATATCGTCGTAAGCGTTGGAGAGACTCTGCGGAAGCTCGCCTGCGCGGATGGAACGCATAAGGTCTGCTTCGATGGATGCGATCTGTTTGCGCAGCGAAGCCGCTTCGGTTCGGAATTTCTTCCGAACCTTACCGATCTCTGCAAAGTTGCCGTTGTCGACGAAAAGCGGGGTGCGGGACTGCGCAACATTTGTGGCGAGCTGCCGCAGCTTGCCGCGGGCGCGGTTTGGGGCCACCAAATAGCCGTGCGGTCTAAGGTGTTGGTTGGTGGACGCCGCGAATGTGTCGCCGGAGAGGTTTTGTACGAACTTGGTCCTCATTGCGGTACACAGTTGCCAAGCGTCGTGTGTAATTCCCTCATGGTGGGGCTGTACCGGTATCGCTGTCATCCGCTACGCAGTGGCTTTTATACTTCTTGGTGAGGGCGGCCAGCTTTTTAAACACTTTGTCGTACGATTTTCCTTCGGGAAAGTCGCGTTCCTCGCGATCTTTAAGCTCCTGTTGCAAGTCTTTGAGGCGCTTCCGATCGACCCGCTGCTCTTTTTCCTGTTCGGTGATTCGGTCGGTGACATCTTCGAGTTCTTTCTCCAGATCCTCGATTTCTTGTCTTGCGGCATCGGCGGCTTCAATCGCGTCGTCTATTTGATCGTCGAGTTCGAGCAGGCGTTCGTCAACGCGGTTGAGTCGTTGTTGCAGCTCATCTTGATCGGACTGGAGTTGATCGTGCTCGGCGCGCAGTGATTCGCAGATGGCGCCGTATATTTCGTTTGTGCCACCGTCGCAGCCCAGTGAGCTCTGCTCGTCCTCGTTGGCGCCCATGTGGCCAGCGTTGACCCACATCTCGTCGGTGACTTCGGTGCGCTCGCCCATCGCGACTGCGTGCCGCGATTCTAACCGCGCCCGTGTACTCTTTTCGCGTTCGAGTTTCTTGGCTGCTTTGCGAATTTCGCCAGGCAGCTCACGGCTGCGCTCGATGGCCTTATCAAGTTCCGACTCAGCGTCGTCGGAGTCACCATCGGAATCGTCTTCCGGTGGGTTAAGTTTGCTATCTAGTTCGTCGATCTCGCGGATTAAGCCGGCGTTGTCTTTGTCAAACTGCTCACCCTTGGCTTCGATGGCCGCTTTTTCGGCCTTGGTCTGCTCGATTTCGTCCGCGAGTGCGTCACAATCTACATCCGGCATTGTTAGGTTCCTTCAATCCTTGTGATCACGTCTACCGCCGCTTGCGCCGTTCGTAGCGGCGGGTGCGACCATTCGGCATGAATCTCACCAGGGTAGAGATAATAGGCCGGACGCGCGAGTACCGCGAGCCAGTCTTCCCAAGTTGTTGCCGAGTGACTTCCAGGACCTTCGAAGTCTGCTTCCACCACTTGTTCTCCCCCAGCCAACTTGAAGTTGCCGCGAACCCACAGAGTGCCAGAGCCGGCACCGGAGTTCCGTAGACTTTTGTATGCAACTCGCACGCTCCCTGGGTTGTGTTGAAAGCTGGCGACTGAATACGGCTTTGGTCGCGCTTCGATAAAACGCGGCACTTCGATACGCGTGAGCAGGTCAACAGGGTCATCCGGATTTAGGTTCGTTAATGTCGTGCGGCTCATACTGACGGGAGGTAGCCCGCGCCACAGTTTAGTTCGACGTTTCGCTACTTCTGGCGTTGAGCTTGCCGTGCGGCGGGAACGGAAGCGATGGTCTAACAGTATGACAGCAGAAGCGCACATTGCGACATGGCGCGATAACGCGGCCACTCGTAATTCAGCTTCCAGCTCGGAGCGGGATGGAGCGGCAATGCCACATGCTTGACCGATACGATGGCAGAGGACGCCGAGTTCTCCACGAGCAAATTCCACAAGTTCAATCCCACAGCGGGCGATGTCTACTCGTTTGCCTTGGCGAGCTGCTCGTCTTGTGCGACGGAGCAAGTCCTGATAGCTGAGCACACTCTTCGACAGGCGCTGTTCGACGTAGGGAGTCAGAGGCACGTGTACGTCCAGTTGACCCCTGCCTAACTGATCACCACAGTGAATATGAATCCCGGTAGCCGCGGCTCGCGCAAGCCGGCTAGCGACATCTTCCGGATAGTGGTCTAGTCCAACAGCACCTCCAGGTATGAGCTGTATGCAGCGCATCAAGAAGCCCGGATATCGATCCTGCATTATCGCGCCAGCTGTGGAGCGCCGCGACACCGCTTCAAAAGCTGCAATATTTGCTAACATCAATGCGACGTCTAGTCGTCTTCGGGACGCGAAAGAAGACCGAGGTTGGCTGTTTAGCAGCCGACGACTGAGAATGTCAAATTCAGGGCCAATGACGGTCAATTGACCATTCGCCCCAAGACTTTGAACGCGGCTTAGACCTTCAGAATAGATTGCCACTCTAGCTCTCCCCCGATAATGGGGCCTTATTGTTTTTCATCCGCAACAGCCTCCTTTTTTATAGAAAACCTGAGCAGACGTCTGCAAGCTTAGTACCGTAGAGTGTGAAAGAATAAACACCCATCTCACGAAAGTCCAGAGCAGTGTACAGTTGCACCAGTTCGCGCCCGGCGATAGTATGCTGGTCGCCAAAAGTTGTGGGCAGATGTGACAGCTACAACGGCCCGTAGGGTATTGCCAATTAACTCGCACAGAAGGCTAAATTCAGGATTTATCACCTCTATGCCAGCGTCACCTGTTCCCAAGACTTACAGGCACCTTGTTTCAGTCAGCTATTGTCGCTTGAAAGCACTTAATTTGTCGGTACCCTTCGAAGGGTGCTAGCTCCAACCGAGTTCTTTCATGGCCCATGGCGCATTCCAAACCTTGACCATACTTTCGACCTTATTGTCCGCGTTCATACTGAGAATATACACATAGTGAGAATGCGTTTCCTTGCCAGTCGGCGGTACCGGACCACCACTTCCTGTATGCTTCGCATGATATGTCGCGAAAAACACTGCCGTTTTGGTTTCCTCATCGTAGCTGGAGGTGTGTAGTTCATAAGTCGCTCCAGGCGCCGTGACAGTACCGAATGCGGCCATCCACTCACAGTAGTCTGCTACGGTATTGATGTCGGCTAGTGGTTCGCTTTGCGCAACGAACGGCGCACCGTCGGCGACATAGGCCTTGCAACCTGACCAACCTTCTGCTGCTTCACAGGCGTCGAAGAATTTTTTGGCGTTCTCAAATGCGGTCATAACTCCCCCTTGTAATCGTTTGTTGGGATGTTTTCCTACTGACGCTTAACCGATTTGTCGGGCGATGTTGTCATATAACTTCACGTAAATAGTTTGTTATCGCAATGCCCGCTGCGGATCTGAAGCACCCACCACGCAAGGCTACCGAAGCGCACGGCGATAACAATGCCTTCGTCAACGAGGTTAATGTGGCCATCGGCTAGCACAAGTTCCACCGTGGTCTTCGGGTTTTTGGCAAGAAACGTATCGGCGATCGGTTTGATACTGGTGCGCCCAAGATCGAATGGTGCACTGATGCGGATAAGACCAGAAAGGGTTTGTGCACCAAATCGAATGCGGCTATCTAATTTCATTATTTGGTATATCCGTATTGTCAATCCGAATACTAGCAGATTCACAGGATGGAACGATACAATGAAACCCATCTGGCATCGCCTAACGGTTTTGCTCTCGGCCCCGACAGCGCCTTTTGCGTGACACAGAACCAGTTGCAAGCACATCCAGCACTCAATCAAGGCAAAGATGACAGTGTTAGCCATTACGGTATCGTTAAGTTAAAGCCGTAACCATTGTCTCGAAGGATACCCACTAAGCGTATCCTGTGGGGTTTCTCTATCTAGGAGATCGAATCATGCTACTCGATACGCCGGAAGCACAAATCGGCTGGCAAGCCCGGCCCTTCACCCTGCTCGATCCTGATGGCAGAACATTTCGCCTGGCGGATCTGCAAGCTGGCAAGGGCTTATTGATTGCCTTTATCTGCAATCACTGCCCGTATGTGCAGGCCATTGCTGATCGATTTGCGACTGACGCCAACACGCTGCAAAGCGAGGGGATTAACGTGGTCGCCATCAACTCAAATGATTATCGCTATGTTCCTGCTGATAGCCCGGCAATGATGAAGAAATTCGCCGCCCAGCACCGCTTCAGCTTTCCCTACCTGATCGATGAAGATCAATCGGTGGGACGCGCCTACGCAGCAGTGTGCACGCCAGATTTCTTCGGCTTCAATGCGGGCGGCCAGTTGCAATATCGCGGACGTTTGGATGACGCGCGCATGGGAAGCTCTGCAGACCGCAAAGCCGAGCTCCTCGATGCAATGCGCCTCATTGTGGCTACCGGTCGAGGACCGGAAAAACAGTACCCGAGCATGGGATGTTCGATTAAGTGGCGCGAGGGAAACATCTGAACAGTATTGTAGCGGCCATACCCCACGCTGGCTAAGTCAAGCAGGCGCAAGAATGGTATTCGCCGGCGCTATCCCCGCGAAAATGCTGGGCTTTAACCAATCCTGTATATTTCGGGTTAAAGCCTTCGGCCCCACCAAATTGAGTTTGCCGTCAGCGATGGCCTTTTTATAACTCACATCACCCATCCATACTTCGCACATCACACGTACGCATGCGTTAAAGTACACATCCACTTCTTTGCCTGGGTCATGTACACAAACATCCACATCATCTCCGGTAACCACAACCCACCAGTTCGAATAGTCTTCCACGTCGGTAAAATTGAAACGTATGACAGTCTCGTTTCCGATGAGTTTGTCGGGCTGAATGCTGCGCTCAAGATAGAGCATTAATAGCTCCAGGTCGAAGTCATCTTCCGTCATCTGATGTCGCGCCCAGCGCATGCCCCAAATCCCAACCTGCTCTACTACCGGAAACAATTCCTGACACGCTTCGGTAGGAAAATACTCATACCCGCGTTGACCGGGAATGCGCTTGCGCAACAACAACCCCTCCTGCTCTAAAAGGTTCAGGCGTTTGGATAGAAGCGTCGGCGAGATTTGGCCCAATCCACGTTGCAATTCATTAAATCGCGTCGCGCCCATGATGAGTTCACGCACGATCAGAAGTGTCCATTTCTCGCCCAAAAGATCCATCGCTTTAGCGATGGGGCAAAACTGCTGGTAGGCCATCACTCTGCTCCAACAATAACAACATTCGGTGTATACATTTTATGTAGCTAGTTACTACAGAATGTGTAGTTGGATACTACAGCAAATGCAGTATTGGCAAAAGACCACTTTCTATAGTCTGAAATCATGTTCAAAGCGTCATCCTGAACTCAATCATTCAAACAGACCAATAGAGGATTAGTTAGCATGTGTAGATCCATTAAGCGTACCGAACACAGCCACGCTCTGCGCGACACTCTCGCGCGATTTACCCATACCCCAACTCATGCGGAGCGGGTCGCGGCACAACCCCTAATCAATTACACTCGGAGATACATCATGAATATGCCCAACAAAAACATGGCCATGCAAAAGGAGAGCACCACTATGAATACGCAAAGGTCGCTTGACGATACGGTCGCGCTGATCGGCCCTACGATTGCTGAAAATGGTAAAGCAGCAGATGTCACGGATCAGTTCGCCGCTGAAAACTATTCTCTTTTGAAGGAGCACAAGGTCTTTTCAGCTCTGGTTCCGGCCGAATTCGGCGGCGCGGGTTACGCTTACCGGGAAGTATGCAAAATGCTTACTCAGCTTGCTGCTTACCATCCGTCCACGGCGTTATCCTGCTCAATGCACCAGCATATTGTGGCCGCCAATCGCTATAACCATCTCAACGGCAAGCCTGGGCAGGCCTTGCTGGAAAAGGTAGCCGCCAACGAACTGGCACTCATTAGCACGGGCGCGGGTGACTGGCTGGCCTCCAGCGGCGAGCTGCAAAAAACCGAGGGCGGTTATCTGTTTAGCGGCACCAAACATTTCGCCAGCGGCTCCCCTGCCGGCAACGTGCTAGTGACATCTGCGCCCTATGAAGATCCAAATGAAGGTTGGCAGGTATTCCACTTCCCGGTACCCATGAACTCGGAGGGCGTCACCGTGCTGGATAACTGGGAAGCGATGGGCATGCGAGGTACCGGTTCTAACAGTGTGCGGCTTGAAAACGTATTTGTACCCGAAGAGTCCATCGCAGCCAAACGACCCCGTGGCGACTACCATATGATGTGGAGCGTGATTTTGCCGGTAGCGTTACCGCTTATTATGTCCGTCTATCGAGGCATTGCCG
>JBPCXM010000051.1:0-7747 GCA_051008535.1 Pseudomonadales bacterium
TTCAAAGTCAGCTTGCTCATCCACCACCACCAATCCCCGCATATTGTAATGGCCGGTGCCGCAATATTCGGCGCATAGAATTTCGTAGGTGCCCGTCTTCGTAGGCGTAAACCACATATAAGAGACCAGTCCCGGCACAATGTCCATCTTGGCCCGAAATTGCGGTACATAGAAATCGTGCAGCACGTCTTTGGAACGCAGCAAGGCCTTGACCGGTCTGTCAATTGGCAGGTGTAGCTCATTATTCTGTATCAGTACGTCGTCCTGGCCATTGGGGTCGCCCGGGTTGAGGCCGAAGGGGTTATCAAAGCTCATAAATTTGACATCGGCGGTACCGAGTTGGCCGTCTTCGCCGGGAAAGCGAAACGTCCACTGCCATTGTTGGGCATGCGCTTCAAACACGTCGGCTTCTTCCGGCACATTGACGAAATGGGCGTAAACCACCAGGCCCGGTGCCAGCAATCCGCAGACGCCGACAGTGGTGATGGCAATCAACCACCACTCCAGCTTTTTGTTCTCCGGTTCGTAGGCGGCGCGGCGGCCATCGCCACGATGCCGAAAGCGGATGACCGCATAAGCCATAAAAATATTAATGGCGACGAAAAAAATGCCCGTTATCACCGTTGTGATTACCAGCGTGTCGTCAATCGTGCCCCAGTTAGACGCTAAGGGCGTGGCCCCCCAAGGGCTAAGGAAATGAAACAGGATTGAACCAACGACAATTAGAATTAGTATTATGCCGAACGTCATAGACTACTTATCCCTACCGCATGTGCAGCCAAGGCCGAAGCCGGGCAGCTGCGAAAATGCAAACCAAACTCTACTCCGCCTTGTGCTAGGTAGGCGTTAGGGAGGATGGTCCGCTGAGTATGTTACGCGACACACTGCAAACTGCGTTTCCCCAAAACATCTTTGTCGCACTTCACAGCAGAACAGATATCAATCGCAATGCTGCGTTGAAGAGCTTACCGCTGACAGCGAGAGAATGCTATTTGGTATTTAGTGCTTATTAGTCTTAGCAGAAAACTGTTAATCTCTTTTAATTATAAAGACGCTTTGCATGAGGGATCTTTGCTAGATTGCGCGGTCGCGTGTCAACAATTACCATTTTGATGCGACACGTAAAGAGGAATTGAGTGAAATGTAGAGCCCTCTTGCTGCATTTGACTGCGACCGAAGGCTCATTTTTACTCCTTTAACCATTGCTAGCGACCAAAATTTCGTTTTCACGTTCGCCAACGCCTAGCAGAATGTACAACAGCGGCGCAAAAGAACCGATAAACGGCGTAGCCAGCAAATAAGGCCATACATTTCGCCCCTGCTTGCGGGCATCGGTAATCATCCAGCCGCAGATCAATAGCAAGGCAATACCGAGGTCGGCAATTACCTGCCAGCCGGCGGGGCTGTGCCGGTGGTAATCAAAGATTCCCCAATAGCCAACCTGCGAAATGGCGTAAACTGAAAGGAAGCTGAAAGGCACCAACACTGCGAGTGCCAAGATGCGTTTTGTATTCATGCGTATTCTCCTGTTGATTTGGTCCACGCATGATCGGATTTAGTCGGTTGCCGTGCAATTACCTTGCAGGTAATGCTTGTGAGTTGGAGACCGTAACTGTAGCGGCGTGGCTTTACCTCCGCATTAACTGCTGGATTCGCCCCGTGTTGCGCACCTTGGGCTCGAGATCTTTGATGCTATCAGGCAAGGATTTGCCGGCTGACGCAGCCAGCTCGTATGAATCATAGAGTCCGTAAGTGATGGCATACCAGATCTTCTGGTCATCATTGCGAACAGTGAAATAAGCGGCTTGCTCTTGCAGATGACGGTTCTGGATAAACGCCCTAGTGCTTGCTTCTTTCGTGAGGCTGAGAAGCTGCAAGGTGAAGCGGTCGGGGTCCAGGCCGGCAAACCATTCGTTGCCGCGCAGCTGCGTTGATGCGCTCGTTTGTGCTGGTCTTATGGGTGCCTGCGCGCTAGCGTCGTCTTTTAAATCTACCAGCGTATTTTTGAGTGGTAAAGCGCCAACGGCGAGTATCGCATTCTGGTTCAGAGGGGCTTTTACCGCGCCCTCTCTAGGTTGCTCCCGGTTTAGCTCTGATGCTACCTGATCGGAGCGCGCGGCAGTTGCATCAACGGCAACTAGGTTTTTTGCGCCAGCTTTAGTGGTTTCCTTGCGCTGCTCCATCGCAGGTGAAACGCTAGCAACATCAGTCGCTAGACTCAAGCTAGCGATATTACTTGATTCGAAATCAACGGTCTGAGTAAGCGACCATATCCCGAAGAACACACAAATAATAGCCAAAACTCCAACGCCAAGCCATGCGCCATGTTTACGCTTACTAGACGCGGCGAGCTGCGGCTGAAACTGTTGAGATACCGGTGCCGAACGTGCGCGATAAACCTCTACGACCTCATTAGCGTCAAGATGCACGAGACGCGCGTAGTGATGCAAACGGCCCAAAAACTGCTCGTCGGCCGCCAGCGCGTCGTAACGGTTGGCTTCGATGGCACGAACATGGCTCGCCAGTAAGTTTAGCGTAGCGGCGACGTCTTTGATGGCCAGGTTCTGCCGACGCTCATGCGCGAGATCATGGTAATGTCGAAGGCGTCCAGCACCGGTATAAAATACGGATCCATTTAAAAGCTAAGGCTCGCACAGCCGTTTGGTAGGTGCACCCTTTAGCGCGCTGTTGCTGATAATATTCACCTGCCCAGAAGGACTTGTTGATCGTCTGGGCGGCCCATTCAACAAAGGTTTACCGGAGGAATGTCAGACATTGCCAGCGCCAGTGTACCCAATGCTTTTTGCCACTACGCTCCGTCACGGGTGCAACCCGAGAGTGTTTCTGCAAGTCTGCTGCACTCGGGTCGTTCGCTATTGAACACTTTTTTATACCGCTTTTTGCCGCACAGGTAGCGATGCGATATTGCCCACAAATCTGAAGAATTAGAATACTTTTCGACGCCTAAGTCCTCCACTTATGACGTTCAGAAAATGTATAGTGGGCTGCATTTGTATTAAAACCTAACAATTCCGCCTTCCATTGTTTTTCAGGAATCACACAATGAGAATTCAACATTTAACCGTATTGTTCATTATTGGTCTGTTTAGCATCAGCGCCTATTCAGCGGCGAAGGCAAAGGAGGAGAAAGACACCTCCCACTTGTTTACGTCAAATGATATATTCGAACTCGAATATGCGAGTGATCCCCGCATATCCCCTGATGGTCGCAGCATCGTGTACGTGCGCAACAGCATGGATATTATGACCGACAGGGCCCGCGGCAATCTCTGGGTAGTCGATTTCAAGGGCACGGAACACCGCGCGCTGCTATCTGGCCGAAAAAGTTATTCATCGCCTCGCTGGTCAGCGGACGGTAAACGTCTTGCCTATATCTCCACTGCCGAAGGCAGTGCACAACTGTATAGCCGCTGGATGGATACCGGACAAACAGCGCTGCTTACGAATCTCACTGAATCCCCAGGCGCGATAAGCTGGTCGCCGGATGGCAAGTGGATAGCGTTTACCATGCACGTGGACGCTAACAGCGATCCGTTGGCGAAGGCGCCGGAGAAGCCGGAGAAGGCAAAATGGGCGCCAGCGGTAAAACTCATCGACACTTTAGTTTATCGCGCCGACGGCCATGGTTTTCTGGAAGCAGGTTACTCACATGTGTTTATCGTTTCAACAGAGGGCGGAACGCCACGACGACTGACAAAGGGCAACTTCAATCATGACGGTCCGTTGTCCTGGACGCCGGACAGCAAAAACATCGTTTTTGCCGCTAACCGCAATAAAGATTGGGAATACCAGCCGGCTGAGAGCGAACTATTTATGGTTTCCATCGATGATATGGCGCTTACGCAACTGACGACGCGTAAGGGTCCCGACTTCGAACCGGCGGTATCGCCGGACGGTCGCTACATCGCCTATACCGGCTTCGACGATCGTGAGCAGGGCTACCAACTAACCTTTCTATATGTGATGGACCTTGACGGCAGAAATTCGCGAGCGATAACGACCGGGTTTGATCGCTCTGTGCAAAACCCTCGCTGGGTGGGCAATAATAAGATCTACTTTCAGCACGACGATCACGGTGTGGCTAAATTGGCATCCACAACGTTGTCTGGAAAAGTTACTACCGTGGCAAAAAATGTAGGTGGAACCACATTAGGTCGGCCTTATACGAGCGGCAGTTATAGCATCGCCAGAAATGGCGCTTACGCAATGACCATCAACTCTCCTCACCGGCCAGCAGATGTGGCTGCAGGAAAGCGGGGTAAACCAAAACAGCTCACCCATTTGAATGATGATGTGTTCAGTCACAAGCAGCTAGGGCAGGTAACCGCGTTGCAGTGGTCGTCTTCACATGACGATCGAGACATCCAAGGCTGGGTTGTTACACCACCTGATTTTGATCCGAACAAGAAATATCCTTTTATCCTCGAAATTCACGGTGGTCCGTTTGCCGCCTACGGGCCGAATTTCACCGCTGAGTTGCAGCGTTATGCCACAGAAGGCTACGTAGTGCTTTACGCAAACCCGCGCGGCAGCACCAGTTATGGTGAAGAGTTCGGTAACCTCATTCATCATGCCTATCCGGGTCACGATTATGACGATCTAATGTCTGGCGTCGATGCCGTTATCAGCAAAGGATATGTAGACGAGAACAATTTGTTTGTCACCGGTGGCTCCGGTGGTGGCGTGCTCTCCGCCTGGATTGTTGGTAAGACGGATCGTTTTCGAGCGGCCGTGGTTGCGAAGCCGGTGATTAACATGGCGAGTTTTGTTTTGACTTCAGACGCTGTGAATTATTTCTACAAGTATTGGTTTACCGATTATCCCTGGAAGAAACCAGAGGAATACTGGGAGCGCTCACCGCTGTCACTGGTTGGCAACGTCACAACACCCACTATGCTATTGACGGGTGAGTCGGATTACCGAACGCCAATTTCGGAATCGGAACAGTTCTATGTTGCCTTGAAGTTGCGCAAGATCGATACTGCTTTGTTGCGTGTGCCGGGGGCGTCGCATGGAATCGCCAGTCGCCCTTCAAACCTGATTGCCAAAGTAGATAATATCCTGGCCTGGTTTGAAAAATACCGAACCGATAAAGACAAGGGAGAAAAGAAAGAATAACTGCTAAGACGGATCCCGCCCGCAGGTCCAGCACACGTCTTTCGCAGCGACAAAACGGGCGAGGCGGGCGAGCTCAGCTTCAAGCTTTTCTGATCGACGATTGCTCCACTTTGTTCCGGGTTCAGACCAAAGTTGGACGACGTTGAGTTTGCTCCCCTTGCGGTCGGCTTTAACCTCAATACGGCCAACAAAACGATCACCTTCCAGCAAAGGATAGACATAATATCCCCACCGCCGTTTAGCGGCCGGCACAAAAATTTCAATACGATAATCAAAGCCAAACAATCTCTCGAGACGGACTCTGTCGCGGATCGCTGGGTCAAAGGGGTTGATAATTCTAAGCCGCGATGTGGGTGAGGTCGCATCTGCAACCCGTTGCTCGATATCACCCGGCGCAACAGCTTTAAACCAATTCCCATCGGCGGACTCTATCTCAACCCAGACCAATTCCCACTCGACGCTTTTCGCCCAGGCTTGCACTTCGCGAGAATCGGCAGCGTCCCAAAACCGCTGTATTTCGCCTAGAGCAGCAAAGCTCAATCGATCAAGCGCGGCGCGGCAAAGCCAATCAATCTGATCTTCGTCCGAATGTAGTTGGTTAATGATTTTTTCGGGAATGACGCGTTCTGAAAGATCGTAAAATTTTTTGAAGTTTTCACGGTGCGATGTCGACAGCTCACCGGAATACCACATATGATCCAGAGCCAGTTTGTGTGGTGGCCGCGACCACATTTCCTTATTGCCGCTCACCTTGGTGTCAAACGCGTGGGTAGAAAGTGGCCCTTCCTTTGCAATTCTCGCTTTGATGGCTGCTGTTCCAGCGTTGTTCAGTTTGGTCCGGTAGTACTTTGAACGACTTACTTGTGCCCCCAAACGTCGAAATTGCCGGGTCCACATAGGGTAAAAGTCCATCGGTAGCACTGCAGCGTCGTGAGTGAAATGCTCGAACACGGCGCGGTCTTCCGCCAGCAGCTTGCCCAGCATCGGTTCACGATAATGTTGATTGCGGCTCCACAGAATATGGTGATGAGCGCGGCTTACGTTGCGAATAGTATCCAGCTGCACAAAACCGAGCTTCTTTATGATCTGCAGTACATCGAGTGGGCCGGTGGGTGCGGATCCAAGACCCAGCGAATTCAGCCAAAGCCTGCGAGCATCCCGGTTATTGATTTTCAGTGGCATATCTAAGACAGTCGCCGCTTTCCAGATTTTGATACCGTGCAGCACTAAGTTTACACGAAGTTATTGTTTCTCACTGCCAATCTGCATCTTTGAAAGTTACTGATGTTAAGTTCATTCGCTATAGCGCTTTCGTGCTAACCCTTCAGTAGAATTTACATAGCGACAAAACCTATGGATAATTCCTCTGCAGACCGGGTAAAGTTTCCTCTATTGTAGATTGGCTGGCGCTAAACCCGCGCTAGCCCTGCTGTCGAAACATGTTTGCGTTATTGGAAAGGATTCCATATGAAAGCCACAAATCGTCTTCCGGCCGCGCTCTATATCATTCTAACGCTGTGTTTCGTCGCTATTCATGTCTACGTACACGCGGAAGATAGCAACTTGTTTCCTGCTGAAGACGATCCTTCGCATTTCACCGAGTGGATCACCGATGACCTACCTGAAGGGCTTCCAGAAGCGAATGCGGGTGCCTTGGAGGGCGGTAACACAGGCACAAGCGCCGATACTGAAGCAGGCAATGTGTTGCCGTCGGAAGGTCAGCGCGATGGCGGTATATTCAATGTTCCGACTAATGGGCCTCCCAGCCCATTGTTTGGTGCCGAAGCGTTCACCCAGAAAATGTTGCGCTTCGAGGAGTTCGGGCGGAGTCGGCTAAATTTAGCAAAAAAACACAAGCGATCGAAAAAACGCAAAGGACGTGCTCCGCCTTACTGGATGTCGCTGCCGCCACCCATGGATGCTCAGAGTCCACCCAATGGCTTCTTACTTGACTACTTTCTCAGCCAGCGCATCTGGCCCATCCCAACAAAATTCGCCAATGATAAAGACTCGAATCCGTGGCAGCCAGAAATCGAAGGGTTTATTGGCCGCTCGTTAGAAAGCCCTCCCGCGGAGGGGCGGCCACCCGGCTTAGGCTGGTCTCACCAGCGATGGGAAGAGTTCACACCCGAAGTGTACTTTCAAACAGCGACGACGGGCGCTCGCACCAACGGTGGCTTGCGTGATCGCAAACAGCGGCACAAATACAGGCGAGGCGAGTTTGGCCGCCGTGGCCTCTACCACAATACAGTGGGCACCCCGGGATTTGCAGGCACGACGAGAGGCATCGAGGTCAGATTTCACCCGAATATGCCGGTGCAAGACGACGAGACACTATGGACATTTGATGGCACCTTCCCCCCCAAACTCCTAAACGTGCGCTATGGTGAGCCCATATTGATGCGCCACTATAATGCCCTGCCTATCGACGTGGCGGCTAACCGGGGCTTCGGAGTGCATACGCTCTCTACCCACGAACACAACGGCCACAGCCCGGCCGAGAGTGACGGCTACACCAACGCGTTCTTCTTCCCAGGGCAGTTTTTCGACTACCGCTGGCCGATGACGCTTGCCGGAACCGACTCGATCAATACGAATGCCTCGGACC
>JBPCXM010000052.1:0-9683 GCA_051008535.1 Pseudomonadales bacterium
ACCCAGTATTGAGTGATGTCAACAGTGAAGTGCTCACCGCTTACCGCGTGCAGGGCTTGCCAACGCATTTCCTGATTGATCGTGGCGGTATTATTCGCACCTCACGCAGGGGCTTTTCGGCCGATGAAGCAGTGCAGATAAGGACAAAGGTCGTGCAGCTTCTCGATCAGTCAGACTAAGAGATTAACGTCTGCCAGCCATTATTGGCGATACCAGATGCAGCAGATTGACCACTGCCAACAGCAGTAGCGCGCCAACCCCATTATGTACAGTCACCAATAGTAGAGGTAGTCCGCCGAGTACGGACGCTGCGCCGAGCAGCGGTTGCAGCACTGTCAATGTAACGAGTGCATACCCGCCACGACGCAGCGACTGATTTTCGCTTTTGATAGCGATGCTTCCCAGCCACAACAGATAAATAACCAGCATAGCAGCGCCGAGACGATGCACCATCGCAATAGTGTTATTGCTCGTGTATTCAACTATTCTACCCGCCGGGTCAACCTTGAGCTGCCGACCTGGATCAAAACCTTCCACTAATCCCGCCAGGCTGAGCCAGGCACGTTCACAGCCTGGCAACTGTGGACACGCGGTGGCGGCAAAATTCGCACTGACCCAAGCGCCCAATAATAAGACAAAGCACACCGCAAGCAGCGCGATTCGACAGCCGGTTTTCAATGCGGCAGGTTGTTGTACGCAAGCACGAGTCGAAGAACTGGAACGCAGCAACAACCACCAGAGCATCGCCAGCATCGCCATGCCGCCCGCTAGATTACCGAGGGTGACTAATGGTGAGGTGCGCGTCGGTGTACTGTAGCCTAGTATCGAAAGAAAGACCGTAAGGCAAAGCAGTAGTAACGGTAGCGCCGGGCCTGGGCTGTGCACAGAGCGGCGTTGCAATGAGACGATAGTTAAACCAATAATACAGAGTCCCAGTAGGCTGGCGATATAACGGTGTGCGAAGCGGGCCCCGCGGTGGGCCATCTGTTCGCCTTCTCTGGTCAGTACTGTAATCCCTTGCTGCTCGTCGCCCAGCACTCCATAGCAAGCAGGCCAAGGTTCGCAATCCAAACCATTTTCCGCCAGGCGGATATAGGCGCTTAACACCACGGTTATCAGCGTTAATAAGAGTGACAGGCGTACCAGCACAGTAAATAGGCCTGTTGTTAGTTTTGGGGGTTCGGATGCGTGTCTCATCATTCTCTTATTGTCTTTCCAGGCATTAAATTTGTCTGTATCTTGATTCATGTCAAATGGATGTTGCTTGAGTTCTTATAATATCAGCTGTTCTATTGTACGAGGTGTCCTGGTGTACTGTAACGTATAAACTGTACACTAACATTCTACGGGAGTGATGCCGTGGACTTATTTATCTCCAACAGCAGGATCGCCCGTGCGTCCGCTTATACTTCTTGTTGTATTATTGTGTGCCGTTGATTCTTATGCGGCGAATCAAGATATTACCGCGATTCAGTTGCAAGACATTCGTGAATTCTTCCCGGCTGCGGACCGCCTCGGTAACACCGATGAAAAAATGCCCGCCCGTACGGTTTTACAGGGCGACAAGCTGCTCGGGTATGCATTCCTTACCGACCAGATAAAGCCGATACCTGCCTATTCCGGCAAGCCGGTTTCCACCCTGATTGGTCTTGATTTACAAGCGCGTATAGTCGGCACGAAGATTGTCGCACACGAGGAGCCTATTCTCGTAATAGGAATAACTGAAACTCATCTGGCGGCGTATATCGATCAGTATCGCGGTAAGTCAGCGCTTGACCGTGTTCGGGTTGGTGCACAAGATCGCGAGGGGTATACCAGCGTCGACGGAATTACCGGCGCGACTATTACCGTGATGGTGCTCAATAGCTCGATCATGAAATCTGCCCGTAGCGTGGCGGAGCACTTTGGCTTACCGCAACCGACTGAACAGCAAGCTGGTGCCGCAGTGCCCATGAACGAAGAAGCAAAGACCGTACCGGATTGGCAGCAACTATGGATGGAACGCAGCGTGTCTATTGGTATATTGCTGGTGGCGCTGTTATTGCTAATGGTTATCCTTTTTTTTCAGGACTGGCTCGTCGTTCATACACGCTTATTCCATCGGGTCCGCGTCACCTACTTGCTGTTTACGATATTTTTTATCGGTTTTTACTGCCTGGCACAATTGTCGATTATCAATGTGCTGGCTTTTGTGCAGCTCTTTTCTGGTGGTTTTACGTGGGAGACCTTACTGCTTGATCCGATTATTTTTATCCTCTGGGGGTTTGTCGCGGTTAGCATCATTCTCTGGGGCAGAGGGGTTTATTGTGGCTGGCTATGTCCGTTTGGGGCGATCCAGGAATTGATTCACAAGGTAGCAGAGCATTTTGGCTGGGTAAAATTCGAATTTCCAGCAATGGTGCATGAACGGCTGTGGGCCATCAAATACTTGATTCTTATCCTCCTTGTTGGCGTCTCGCTGGATTCGCTAGTAACCGCGGCGCAATTGGCCGAAGTCGAACCGTTCAAAACCACCTTCATTATGCATTTTGATCGACAGTGGTGGTTCGTGCTTTATGCCGTCGTATTGCTGGTCATATCTGCCTTTAACAGCAAGTTCTTTTGCAAATACCTGTGCCCACTAGGTGCCAGTTTGAGTTTTGTTACCCGCTTTCGTATTTTCGACTGGCTACGGCGCCGCAAGGAGTGTGGTCGGCCCTGTCAGACATGTGCCGCACAGTGTCAGATCGGTGCGATCAAGCCAACGGGGGAAATTATTGATAATGAGTGTCACTACTGTCTCGAGTGCCAGGTAACCTATTTCGATGAACATCGTTGCCCACCGCTGGTGGAGAAACGAAAGCGTCGTGAAAAGAGGGTGCAAAAAGCGCCGGTAGTAATTGCGAGGACAGAGTGATGCGCGCTACTTTTTTCACTAATTCAAAATAAACCAGGCATCAGGCTAAATATTGATTTAAATCAAGGTTGTGCTCGCCAGCAAGCACTATTGTAACCGGTGCCATATTCTCGGGCCACCCAGGGGAGACACTTAATGAAAATCACAAAGCAAGGCTGCAAATTCGCCGCAGGCCTTATCAGTTCCGCGATTTTGCTGGCCAGTACCGGATTGATAGCTCAGGAAAAGTCAGATCATCCCGGTACGGAAGGAGCAGAAGTTCGCTACAAAGGGGCACCAGTGCCTAAGGAAGACCTAAAGCGGGTAGTAACCCCCGGCGCACCGGATCTTACCGAAGCTGAATTTGAACGCGCCACACAAATCTACTTCGAGCGTTGTGCCGGCTGTCATGGGGTGTTGCGCAAGGGTGCGACCGGCAAGCCGCTAACAACCGATATTACTCAGGAACGCGGTACCGACTTCCTGAAAATCCTGATTAACATGGGTACCCCCTCGGGTATGCCCAACTGGGGTACGTCGGGTGAATTGAGCGAGGAAGATATCGATATCCTGGCGCGCTTTCTGCAGCACGAACCACCGATGCCTCCGGAATGGGGTATGGAAGACATGAAGGCCAGCTGGAAAGTCGATGTTCCTGTTGAAAAGCGGCCGAAGAAAAAACAGAACAAATACAATATCGACAATATGTTCGCAGTGACCCTGCGTGACAGCGGCGAAGTGGCCTTGATCGACGGCGACAGCAAGGAAATTGCCGCCGTGATCAAAACCGGCTATGCAGTGCATATTTCGCGGCCATCACACTCCGGGCGTTATGTGTACACCATCGGCCGCGACGCCAAGGTCGATATGATTGACCTGTTTATGAACCCACCGCAAAAAGTGGCGACCATCAAGATAGGTCTCGAAGCACGCTCGGTGGAAACCTCTAAGTACAAGGGTTACGAAGACAAGATCGCGATTGCTGGCGCCTACTGGCCACCGCAGTACGTGCTAATGGACGGTGATTCGCTGGAGCCGATGAAGATTGTGTCGACTCGCGGCATGACCGTGGATACCCAGGAGTATCATCCCGAACCGCGGGTAGCTGCTATCGTTGCATCGCATGAGCATCCGGAATTTATCGTTAACGTGAAGGAAACCGGCAAGATATTGCTGGTCAATTACAGTGATGTGGAAGCGCTCAATGTCACCACGTTGGAAGCAGCGCGCTTTCTGCACGATGGCGGCGGGGATTCCACCCATCGTTACTTTATGACGGCGGCGAACAAGTCCAACAAAATCGTGGTAATCGACTCCAAGGATAGGGAAACCGAAGCCTTGATTGACGTCACCAAGATTCCACATCCAGGGCGCGGTGCGAACTTTGTCGATCCTAAATTTGGACCAGTGTGGGCGACCAGCGCGCTTGGCAACGAGAACATCACGCTGATTGGTACCGATCCGAAAAGGCACAAGAAACAAGCATGGAAAGTGGTTCGCACGCTGAAGGGGCAGGGCGGTGGTTCACTGTTTGTGAAAACTCACCCCAAATCGAAGAACCTGTGGGCAGATACTACCCTGCACCCCGACCCAAAAACCAGCCAGTCTGTCGCTGTCTACGACATCAATAATCTGGACGCCGGTTACGAGGTTCTCCCGATTGCAGAATGGGCCGATGTCGGCGAAGGGCCGAAGCGGGTGGTTCAGCCCGAGTTCAATGCGGCGGGCGACGAAGTCTGGTTCTCCGTATGGAACGGCAAGGAACAAACCTCAGCGATTGTCGTCGTGGACGACAAAACAAGGAAGCTAAAGAAAGTGATCAAGGACAAGCGCCTGATCACACCCACGGGTAAGTTTAATATCTATAACACAAGGAAGGATACGTACTAATATCGATGAAGAAGCCAGGGTACAATCCTGGCTTCTTCAACACCTCCTGACAGAAGTGTACCTTTATTAACGGAGGATTTATGAAACTCACGCATCTGATGAATAACGTGTTGCTATCTCTCGGCATTACAGGCCTGATAGTTGCTGGGTTTGTATTCGGTGTGCCTCACAACGAGGAGGGAAACCATCGAGTCCAGTTTTCGTTGTTAGATCACTCCGGGCAAAGCGTTACCCAGGACGATCTCTTGGGCAAACACCTATTGGTATTCTTTGGCTTTACCAATTGCCCGCATACCTGCCCGGTTGGCATGGCTAAGTTGACCGAGGTCGTCAATAAGTTGGACGCAGCGGGGTTCGCTGCGCGAGTGACGCCGGTATTTATTTCCGTGGACCCTGAACGCGACACAGTAGAGGTCGTTAATACCTACCTTCAGTCGTTTCACGAACGCTTTGTCGGACTCACAGGCACTCGAACCGCATTAGAAGGAGCGACCAGGAGCTTCAACACCTATTTCAGTGCGCAAGCAACGGCCGAGAACGGAGACTATGATGTCACTCATTCAAGTGTCGCGTACGTCATCGACCCTGACAGCCGCGTGGTCGAATACATAGCGTTCGACACTAGTGTTGATACTGCCGTTGGCAAAATCAAAGAACTTCTTTTGTAAACTGTTACGCTTTATACGCGACATAGGATTTGTGGGGTTACAACGCAATTTGGTGTTTTAAGATGACATATCTTTATTCTGCGGCCAAACCGTCTTCTTTCGCACACATGCCCCGGCTGATCCGTTTATTTGGAAAATGTGTTTGGCTGCCGCTATTGGCTGGCGTACTGACCTTGGCCGGTCCGCTGTTGGCTGATGAAGCAAGGAAAGGCAAAGAAGTGGAGGATCCCGCTGCGAATCTAAATGAGGCTTTCACCGAGGGTTCCGTTAAATTGCAGTTCCGCTATCGCTATGAACAAGTGGATCAGGATAACGCTCTTGATGATGCCAATGCTTCAACACTTAAGTCCCGTATTACCTTGCAGACAAAGGAGTATAAGAATTTCAAGACCTTGATTGAAGTCGACGATGTCACAGCGATCGGCAATGACGGCTATAACAGTTTGCGCAATGGAGAAGCCGGACGCCGTTCTGTCGTCGCCGACCCCGAAGGCACGGAAATCAACCAGGCCTGGGTCGCCTATTCGGGTATCGAGAATATCCAGTTAAATTATGGTCGCCAGCGATTTAATCTGGATAACCAGCGTTTTATTGGCGGAGTAGGTTGGCGCCAGAACGAGCAGACCTATGATAGCAGTAGCATTTCCGATACACACTTGAAAGACACTACTCTCACCTACGCCTATATATACAACGTCAATCGAATTTTCGGGCCCGATTCGGCTGGGCCTGGTCAGCCCGATGAGGATTTAGATTCCGACACACACCTGGTAAATATCAATTATCAGGGATTAACGATTGGCACCTTGAGTGCGTATGCCTATCTGATGGATTTCGATAATGCCGCGGCCTTGTCAAACAAGACATTTGGGATCCGCCTCGATGGAAAGCAAAAGCTACAGGAAAATCTGTCGGCGCTTTATACCGCCGAGTACGCGGTGCAGGAAGATTATGGCGATAACACCAGCTACGATGCAGGTTACTATCTGCTGGAAGGCGGATTGAAAGCCAAAAAAGTGACCGTTAAACTCGGCTATGAGGTGCTCGAGGGTGATCTGGATAATAGTAGGGCCTTCATCACCCCACTGGCTACCTTGCACAAGTTCCAGGGTTGGGCCGATCAGTTCCTGGCAACGCCCGTCGGTGGCATTGAAGATCTATACGTCATGGCTTCAGCAACAGCCTTTGGTGTAACGTTCACTGCCGTGTACCACGACTTCGAGGCCGACGAGGGTGGCGCCGACTATGGCGAGGAGCTGGGCTTGGCCATTGCCAAAAACTTTGGTGGCGCGCTGACTGGTTTGCTTAAATACAGCAGCTACGACGCCGACGACCACAATGTCGATACCGATAAACTTTGGCTGCAATTGGTCGTTAGTTTCTAAACTTATCCATGAGTCCGTAGCGGTGGTTCGCCCTTCCGCAATGAACTCTCTGCGGTAAAAAGTCAGTTAACTTTATCGTACTTAAACTTCATATAAGTAATCCCTGGAGTCATTACCAGGCGCCAAGCTAATTCCACATCCTCAGAAAAGGCTTCATCGTATTGATTGACCGTACCGATCAAACACTCAAGCCATCTGTCGTAAAACTCGGGCCGCACGTCCAAATGCTTATGATCGTGTTGTTCGGCAATATGACGAATATAATCATCTGTTTGACCGCTGGCATAGAAAGCAAATAGTTTATAGAACGATTTTTTCAGCATACTTTGCTGACGATCCATGTCAGTGTTTGCAAACCTTTGAGCGATTTCTTTATCATCACTCAGAAATCGATCATAAAAAGATTTGAAAAAGTCTGACCTATTTTTTTCAGTGCTCAGGACACGCTTATAACTGCCATCAAAGATTTCTTCAACATTCATATCATTGCTATTTCCATGATTGTTAAGGTAAAGAGACCTCGCAAGCTTCTACGTTACCAAAGAACCCACTTATTCTCTACTTTAAGTCATGTCGTTAACCCCACTTTAACTTGTCCCTGCTGAAAATTGTGGGGGCGGGTGGGGATGCTGCGGCGTATCAGGCTGCCGATGGCTGCCAGCGGATCAGGCGATCACGGCCTTGCAGTTTGGCGCTGTACATCGCTCGGTCCGCAGCACGCAGCAAGGTGGCGACATCGGCAAACGGCGTGTACTCATCATGGGTGGCGACACCGGCAGAAACCGTCAGCGAGAAGCAGAGGTGTGCCTCAGTCTGCACCTGCACGTCATGAAAAGCTGCCACTATCCGGTCGCCAACCTCCTTTGCGGTGTCCGCGGCGACACCCGGTAAGACGAGGATAAACTCTTCTCCCCCATAACGGGCCACCAAATCGGTTTCACGGGTGGCTTGCACGAGCAGTTGGGCAACCTGTCGCAAGGCGGCGTCGCCAACGTCATGACCATAGGTATCGTTGATCTGTTTAAAGTAGTCTAGGTCAACAAAGATGAGGCTTAAGGGCCAGTGATGGCGCACGGCGTGGTCAAATTCGCTGATGAGCAGCTCATCGAGATGACCCCGATTGTACAAGCCAGTTAGCGCGTCTATCCGGTTTTGCGCTTCGATTTCACGGACTCTGTGTTGCAGTGAGGCCGTGGTCTGTTTAACAAGCTCGAGTTCCTGCACGTTTTTGAGGTGATGCATCAATTCGGCCTCGCGTGCATCCGCAAGCAGGGAGGCGATGTCGGCACCGTCGAGCAATGGTATGTCGAACAATTCTTCAATCACTGGCACTTCGTCATCGAGCAGCGGTATGAGTGAATCCAACCATTCATCGCCCACCTGCCAGGCCGGTGGTACGAGCGCGCGTACTTGTTGCCACGCCGCCGGATTTGGGTCGGGTAGCAACATGTCGGCGATATGACCCGATAAGCGTACGATCTGGACCAGGGGGTTATCATCTGTTGTGCCTGCGACGTCGTGACTGGCGCTGACCGCCTGCATGAGTCGTTCCGGAAAATGCCACTGCGCCAACAGCCAGGCACCGATTTCAGCGTGGTCCGCGTCCAACCTCTCCGATTCGTATGCCATCAGCAGGGCATGATCACGCTGTTGGGCCGCGTCCAGATCGTTATAGAGATCGGGTTGGGCTTTCATTAATGCTAACAGACCGATGTCTTGTAATAGCGCGGCGAGGAAACAGTCTTCGCTGGGAGCCTGGCGGGTGGTTTTGGCAATCACCCGCGCCGCAGTGGCCGCCAGCAGGCTGCGGCGCCAAAAGAGTCCGTAGTCGAATCCGTTTGGAGGGCTGGCGCGGAAAGCGCTGACCAAGGAAAAACTCAATGCCAGCGTCAGTGTCGCGTTGAGCCCGAGCAGCAACACCGCCTGCGACAAGTTGTCACTTTGGCGCCGTTGTCCATAGAGCGGGGAATTGGCAATTCGTAATACTTTGGCCGCCAGCGCGGGATCCATCTTCACCGCGTCGGCGACAGCGCCCATGCTGGCCGTATCATCCTGCGCCAGTTCAACGATATGCGCGGCAGCCGCCGGCAAGCTCGGCAGGTCACGGCACGCCGTTAATCTTTTTAGGAGTCGATCATCCATGATACGAGGTTGCTTATTAAAATGTACTTATGAATCAAGTGTAGACCAGGGTATTTCGATCATACACACGAAAACGCCAATATTGTGACGCGCGCCAGGATGCGACTTATCGAGCGCGTTGTACGCTCACCGCCAGCGGATAGCCATTCGGTCGTGAGTCTTGACATTATGGCGATATTTGCCTACATATAACGGTGAGCATCAGCGGCGCGTGGGCGACTATCCGATGTGCGTCGTAAGGGGACACAGGAGTTTACGAGAGATGAGACGCAACAATGGTAAATCCAGGGCGATGTATGGCATATCGCGCATTGACGACGACCTTCATCATACGCGTGCCTGGCGAGTCAGTCTGTGCCGGCGTGGCAAAAGGTATGTCAAGAATTTCCCTGACAAAAAATGCGGGGGTAAACGTAAAGCCTTGACGTTTGCCAAGCGGCACCGTGATGCATTGCTGATCAAACTGCCACCTATCAGCCGCAAGGAAATCTGCTTGATACGACGCGCCAACAATACGTCAGGTATTACGGGTGTTTGTACATATGCGAAGCCCTATGTGCTGAGTGATGGCACGGTCAGAGAGAAGTGGTACTGGGAAGCGAATTGGCCAGACGACCAGGGTAACGGCGTGAGCGTGAGCTTCTCCGTCAAAGAGTATGGCGACGCGGTGGCAAGACAGATGGCGATTCGCTCGCGAGAGAAAGGCCTGCAAGGTGTAGTCGG
>JBPCXM010000053.1:0-3343 GCA_051008535.1 Pseudomonadales bacterium
CTGCTGTGCAAACCGGCTTTCCTGCCGATTTGTCATGGTGCGCGTCCATGGACACCACTCGTCGGGCGGCCTTCGGCTGTGCAAACCGGCTTTCCTGCCGATTTGTCATGGTGCGCTTCCATGGACACCACCCTTCGGGCAGCCTTCGGCTGTGCAAACTGGCTTTCCTGCCGATTTGTCGAACGTTACTTCGAACCAAAGCCTGCCTCTCCGCCATCTAAAAAGCCCAGCTAATGCTGGGCTTTTTATCTGGCGGAGAGGCAGGGGTTCGAACCCTGGGTACGGTTGCCCGTACAACGGATTTCGAATCCGTCCCGTTCGACCACTCCGGCACCTCTCCTGAAAACTTACTTTGGACTAGCCCATTCGCTTGTTAGCTAAATTCCATTCCCAAGCGCTTGCCGACTATTTCATACGATTCCACCACGTCGCCCAAATTTTGGCGAAAGCGGTCTTTATCGAGTTTTTCGCGGGTGTCAACGTCCCAGAGGCGGCAACCGTCGGGGGTGAATTCGTCGCCCAACAACAACTGGCCGTTGAATAAACCAAACTCCAGTTTGTAATCCACCAGCAGCATTCCCGCGTCTGCAAACAGCGCTTTAAGTACGTCGTTAACCTCGAAGGTCAGCTCTTGCATGCGTGTGACGTGCTCTGGCTCGGCCCAACCAAAAGAGCGAATATGGTACTCGTTGATCATCGGGTCGTGGAGATCGTCGTTTTTTAGGAAGAACTCAAACGTCGGCGGATTCAAATCCAGCCCTTCTTCCACACCCAATCGCTTGCAAATACTTCCCGCTGAAATATTCCTCACCACGCATTCAATTGGCGCCATGTCTAACCTTTTAACCAACGACTCCTCCGCGGATAACAGGCGCTCAAAATGCGTGGCTACGCCGGCTTGCTCAAGCTTCTGCATGATAAAAGCATTGAATTGGTTGTTGACCTGCCCTTTGCGATCAAGCTGTTCGATTTTTTCACCATCGAAAGCTGATGTATCATTTCTGAAGAGCAGAATTAACAGGTTTTCGTCGTCTGTTGTATAGACTGATTTTGCCTTACCGGCATAAAGCTGGTCACGTTTTTCCAAGTTCCGTTTACCTCTTTTAGTAGAGAATACCTCTTAGGTTAATAGAAAGTAGCGCTTTAATTAAGAACTATACCTCTTGTTCAACACAAGCCAATCGAAGCCGTAATTCTGATCTGCAAACACCCAGTTGGCAAGCTGATCTTGAAATTCTTCGAGCATGTGCTGGACGTGCTGGCGCGTATTGTTCTTATCACTGATGTGAGCCACTACCAAATGTTGTAACTGAGCGAGATCAATATTGCGTAAAAAGTCAGCTGTCTGCGCATTGCTCAGATGCCCCCAGTCGCCCCCTACTCTGGCCTTCAATTGCGCAGGATATGGACCTTGATGCAGCAATTCACGATCGTGATTGCTCTCTACCAACAACGCATCACAATCTCGAAACCGCGCTAACACGTGCGGTGTAATACTGCCGAGGTCGGTTAGCACACCCACTTTCAAGCCGTTGGTGCTAAACGTATATTGCACCGGCTCGCGCGCGTCGTGCGGTACCAGGGTCGGCTGCACAGTAAGGTCTTTAATTCTAAAGCTAGTGTTACTGCATACCGTATGCACGGCTTCGCTTTCCAATTTCAACTTTTGCTGTGTGCCGTGGGTGGCATAGACGGGTATGGCATGGCGCTTTGCCAACGCCTCCACGCCAGCACAATGATCTGAGTGTTCGTGGGTAACTAATAACGCATCAATTTGCTCGACGGTGATATCAATGCTTGCGAGCCTGCGTTTCGTTTCAGCGAGAGAAAAACCACAATCGACCACAACGCAACAGTCAGCAGATTTTATGACCGTGGCGTTGCCTCGGCTGCCGCTGCCAATTGATGCGAATTGCATCAGTGTCCTGTCCGAGTAATTGGTTGAATAACAGAGCTTACAGAAAGCGCCATTACGAGACGCGTTTTGCAGGTAATATTGTACATATTGGCCAGAAACGCAACGAAGTAGTGGCGCTTTCTGTTAGCTCCCAAAGGGCGCGCCATACAAAGCGTCTGGCTTCGTCGCCTAGGAGCGCCTACTTTTGGTGCGGCCTCTTGCGAAGGACTAAGGCCATTAGCTGCAAGTCGCGTCTCGCCAGACGCTTTGTATGGCACGCTGTTACTCAACCAATTACTCGGACAGGACACTATGAGAGATACCCTTTGACCCGCTCCAGCAATACTTTGGCTTGCTCTTCCGCCACTTTTTGCTCGACCGATTTACGAATACCAATTTGCACGCCGTTGTCTGTTCGCACAACATTGAATAAGTAATTTTTCGTCTCGGTGTCTTTGTTTTTTTTGCCGCTGCCAAACATTCTGCGGAAGAATCCGGGCTTATCTTTGTCTTCTTCCGGGTCGAAAGCGACATAATACAAGCCTTCGCTGCGATTCAGGTCGACCACATTAAAATCAGCCTTTTTCAAAGCAGACCCTAGCGATGCCCAGGCACGTTCAAAGGGAAGGCTAAGTTTTACCACTGGCTCGCCATCAGCATTGCGCACCAGGTTCACTTTGCTGGCGGAACCAATGCCTTGCGCCAGCAAAGATACCGACGCGAATTCGGAGTTGTTGACAAGATGTTGGGCCAAGGTTTGCGTCATCTGCTGTTCACGCTCGGGACTAACCGAGTTCTTCGGCCAATCAATTTGCTCTGTAGATGCAGCGGCAAACGGCTGTTGATACTGTAAAATATGCACTTCACTGCTGCTGCGCTGCACACCTTGCTCTACGCGGAAACGGTAGCGTTCCTTGGTTTTCGGTGCATCGTCGCCCAGTCGTTTCAACCAGCCGGTTTCAAGCAAACCCTGGTCAGCTTCTTCCCGCACCACAGGGATTTTATTTTCCGCCAAAAAGTTTTTTATGCGCTGCCATAAATGACTAGGCGGCAAGTCAATCAATATCCAGCGCTCATCGCCCAGTTTTTGAATTCGTACGCTGTCATCCGAGCCGGCATTCAATAGTGGTGCCGGGCGCGGCACTTCAAAATCGTCGCTTGGCAAACTCTCATTAGTAACGGTGGGAATAACAAACAGTTCATCTTCTGACTCGAAGTTGACATCCTCTGGCACGGCGAGCGGTGGTAACAGCTTTTCCTGTAAATAATCGTTTTTACGATCACGGAACACACCTTCGTCACCGAAGAAAATTGCACAGGACGATAGCATCAACGCACCGCAAAATAGACTCGTTAGGCGCATAGCTGCAAGCGGAGTTCGAAGCTCTTTAGTGATACAAATTTTTTCAGTCATATTATTTTTCAATGCTTTGAGTGCGTTGATAT
>JBPCXM010000054.1:0-4681 GCA_051008535.1 Pseudomonadales bacterium
GACTAGGGTTGCGTGGGCATGCGTTTTCTCATTTTCGAGATAAAGAAACGCTGCGTCCATTGGGGTGATTTGGCGCATTGGGCGATATCGTTGTGAATTAGCCAGCCGCTAGATTACTGTCTTGCGAACGTTTTTCGATTATCAATTACGGCAAACCGCAGTGCGGTGATGCTTAGTGGTATGCCTGCGCTGCGATAAAACAGGGGTTCGGCGCGACGTCTGCAATACCGATGACGTCAGTCGTTTTGGTTCTCATCCCAATAACGCACAATAAAATTTCCCAGCGTCACGGGCTGCTCTTCGCCCACTATGCGCCAGCTAAAGTCATAGTGCACCGCAAAGCCTTCCTGGCGTTCTTCGATATGGTGTATTTTAAAAGTGAGGCTGAGTTGTGAATTCGCGGTAACCGGTTTCAGTATGCGAAACCGGTCCGAACCCAAAAAAAGTGCTTTCAGGCCGCGCAACTCCACGTTGTCGAAGTACACCGAATGAATCAGCGACAGGGTAAACATGCCGGGCGCGACGATAGTGCCGAATGGAGAATCCTTGCAGCGCTCTTCATCCCAATGAAACCAGTCCATTTGATTCACCGAGCGGCAAAACTGCTGAATCATCTCCTTGCTGGCGGTCAGCGGCTCTGACGTGAACAGTTCCTTGTCTTGTTGTTGTTTGAAGTCCTCCAGGCTGGTGATGATGATTTTGTTTGCCATTACTCGAAATATACCTCGGCCTCGATCTCAACCGGTATACCCATCGGCAGCGCGGCCATGCCCACGGCAGCGCGGCTGTGCGCGCCAACTTCCGGGCCGAATAATTCGTTAATCAAATCGCTGAAGGGATCAATCACCGGCGTTTGCTGATTAAAGCCCGGGTCTGAATTCACCATGCCCATCACTCTACCCCAGGCCGTAATGCGCTGCAGGGAACCGAGCTCTGCTTTCAGCGTACTGAGCAAGGCCAGCGTGGTTAATGTCGTAGCCTCCCTGGCCTGCTCCAGATTGAGGTCTTTCCCCACTTTACCCAGGGGTTGGGCAATCGTGCCGTCGGCATTCAACGGGCCGTGACCGGAGAGCAGGCAGCGGTTACCGATTACCCGCACAAAGGGAAATTTGGCCACCATGCCGGGTGGCAGTTGCACCGGTGCCGGCAACGTAAGGCCCATTTGTTCGATCTTGTCCGCAATTGCATCATCACTCATTGTTACACTCCGTCGGTGTAGGGTTTTCGTCCGATTTGTTAAAGGTGACGCTCAATAATGCTGTCCGCTGTGATATCGCCGATCGTGCGGGCGCCCATAAAAATCATATCGCGCTCCACTTCGGTGCGCAGCAAGTGCAAGGCGCGCTCGGCGCCTGCCTGACCTCCAGCGGCGAGACCGTAACAGTAGGGGCGTGCACCCGTGCAGGCAGTAGCCCCTAGGGCCATGGCCTTAAGAATGTCGGTGCCGCGGCGGATACCGCTGTCGAAAATAACTTCTACTTTATCGCCGACAGCTTCCACTATCTTTGGCAACATGGTCAGTGTGGCCGGCGCCGTGTCGAAATGCCGCGCACCCTGGTTGGATAAAATGACCGCCGATACCCCGGCGTCAACCGCGGCTTTGCAGTCGTCAACCGATACCAGGCCTTTGATCGCAAACGGGCCGTCCCATTGCTGCCGTATCCAGGCGACATCATCCCAGCTGATATTGGTAATGAGCTGGTTGGCCAACCAGTTCATGTCATGGCCCGGTTGTGCCAGGTATTTATCGTAAATGGCAAACCCCGGCGGCTTGGGAAGCATGCTCAGCGCCCAGTGTGGTTTGCAAGCGATGGCCAGCCAGCTCTTAAGGCCGAATGCCGGCGGCACGCCAAATCCGCTGCGGGCATCGCGTTCCCGGTTACCGTGAATCGGGTTATCTACGGTCAGAATAACCGCATGAAAGCCGGTGTTTTTCGCAGTTTGAATCAGGTCAGCAACAACCTCCCGCGAGCGTGCCGGTTGTAATTGAAAGAATCGTGGACCGTCGCCCGTCTGGCTCGCCAGGTCCTCCATGGACGTGGTCGACCAACTGGATAACGCAAACGCCGTCCCGTACTTATGCGCGGCTCGCCCTACGCCTATCTCCCCGTCAGGATGGAAGAATTTACCCCCCCCCGACGGCCCGGCAAAGAAAGGCCAATCAATTTTCTGGCCCAACACGGTGACGCTGGCGTCGACTTCTTCAACGCCAGTGCAATAACGGGAAATCAGCGAGTATTGATCAAATGCGCGGCGATTATCGGCCAGCGTCACTTCATCGTCTGAGCCCCCTTCCAGGTGGTCTTTTATCGGAAAAGGCAAGGCTTTATATGCCAGCCGCCGAAGGTCTTCAATGTTGTGGCAGCGGCCGAGTTTGCGTGGAAATTTCTGTTGTTCAGTAGTGGACATATCCGAAGCCGTTTAATTGCTGGTAGCTACAGCGCCAGTATTGATGAGCTGTTGCGCACAGTCCTTATCAATTCGTGTAGATAAATAGTCGATTGTAGCTGCCGTCAGTATTTTTCAGAGCGATTATGGGCCGACTTACAGCACACAATGACTGCTTAACTACCGCAGATGATATGTAGTCCGCGCACAAACTTGCTAGTCTTGGCCGAAAAATAGTAAGGGTGCGGCATGTTCAATAGCTGGTTTTTCCGCGTTGTTCTAATTCCCTCGTCAGTTTTTCTTTCCGTCGTATTTGGTGGGTCGTACGGCACCGGCCGTGAAATCATGGAGTTTGTCAGCCGTTTCGGTCCAAAAAGCGGGCTGCTTGGCATTAGCATGATTTTGCTGACATATGCCGTCTTGTTATTCGTGACCTTTGAGCTGGCCCGGCTTTTCAAGGCCTACGAGTACCGCGGCTTTTTTAAGGTTTTGCTTGGCAGAGGCTGGTTCTTGTATGAATTCGTCATATTAGTCGGCATGGTGATCACACTGGCTGTTTGTGCAACGGCAGCGGGTGCGGTGCTAAACAGCCATTTTGACCAGCCAAAGTGGTTGGGTAGCTTGTTGTTGCTGGCCATTGTTTTTCTGCTGAATTACCAGGGCAGGGCAATTGTTGAAAAGACCATGATTGCCGCCGTTGTTGCCCTGATGCTCGTATTACTGGGGTTGGTTTATCAGCTTGCCGGCGACGGAGCCGATGCAATTCGTGAAGCGTTTGCCGCGGATTCCCTTGACCCCGGCACCTGGAGCGGTGGGGTGCAATACGCGCTGGTAAACGGTGGCTTTATTCCACTGTTACTGTATTGCAGTCGTGGTATTGAATCGCGCCCCCAGGCTTTGATTGCGGGTTGCTGTGCCGCCTGCGTAGCGGTAATCCCGGCGATAGTATTTCACGTTGCGTTTATGAGCGCCTATCCAGAGGTTACCGAAAAGGAGTTGCCTACCTACTGGCTAATTGAACAGCTAGCGGCGCCGTGGTTTTTAAACGCGTATGCACTGGTGTTGTTTGTTCTGATAGCGCAAACAGGGGTTGGTATGTTGCAGGGATTTCTCGAGCGCCTGGATGCCTGGCAGCTTCAAACCAAGGGTGCGCCACTAACCTCAATCGGTCATGGTCTTGTCGGCATAGGCATGGTGGCTGGCAGCATGTTGCTTGGTAGTGTGGGAATTATTGCGCTGATCGCTGCTGGCTACAATATCCTGGCGGTGAGTTTTATTCTGGTCTTTGCGGTGCCGCTGCTGACGCGTGGGGTATGGTTGATGTTCGTTGGTGGCAATACGGGCTAGCGCCACTTCGCTTCGAGTAGCGCCAGCCATGACCAAATATTTCTAAAGTAATCTTACCGGAACGGCGCCATCGGTGAAACGTGATTACATCTGATTGCGTCATAGTCCATCGCCATAATAGCCAAATACGCGAGTCCAATGTGCTGCGGCATAAGCTGTCGAAGCGGCCTTTACCTTGTTAAACTAAGCAAAATAAAAGCCACCCGCTTGCGGGACTCCAGGTGGATGTGATTGCCTATGGAACATTCGACGATTGGGCCGATTGGTACCGTCATTGCCCAGGCACTGGAAGCCAGCGGCGTGGATGTTGCCAGTCTCTTTGCGGAAGTCGGGCTTGATGTAGCAAGTCTGCGCGACCCGAATGTCCGTATTCCAACAGAGACCATGCTGCAACTGATACGCAAAGCCGATGCCGCCTCTAATGACCCGGCGTTCGGTTTGAGCTTGTCCCAGTACGTGCACCCGACCACCTTTTACTCGCTGGGAATCGCAATGTATTCCAGCGATACCTTGCGCGATTTTCTGGCGCGCTATGTCAAATACTATCGCTTGATTACCACCAACGATTCGCTGCAAGCGGAGGAATCGGATGGCTTGTATCGCATGACGGCTACCCCGATTTCGGAGTTGGATACGGTTCCCACGCGCGTGGATGGTTTTGCCGCGCTGACCACGAAAATAATCCGCAATGCGACCGATGAGCATTTTGCGCCGGCTCATGTTGCGTTGGCGCGGCCGAATCCTGACGGGTTGGAGCAACGCTATCTGGATTACTTCTTATGTCCGGTTGAATTTGATGCACCGCTAACCGTGTTGACCCTTCGTTCCGAGCAGCTTGACCTGGCGCTGCCAACGGCGAACCCGGAATTAACCCGGATGTATGAAGAAATCACCCAGGATTATCTGGCTAAAATTGACAAGGCCGACTTCCCCCGCCGCGTGCAGG
>JBPCXM010000055.1:0-3513 GCA_051008535.1 Pseudomonadales bacterium
GCCGATAGCAATCCTATGCACCGGTCTCCACATTATCGAAGCCTTGCCGTGAGTTATGACGGCAACGCCCAGCCCATTGTTTACCTCGGCGCATTCACCGGCTTGTTTGCAAGCAATCAGGATGCCAAGCGCTGGACCGAGCTGGAATCCATACCAATCAAACGCATTATCGATACCGCCGTGTCGCCGACACTGAACGACGATTTCGAAATTGCACTGACGACCTATGGCGGCGGTGCTTATCTGCTGCGCGACTCCAAACAGCAGTGGCGCGTAATGAATCGTGGCCTGCGAAACCCGCGGCTTACCGGTGTGGCGTTTTCTCCCATGTATGCCCATGACGGCAAGATATTTACCGCTAGCCCCGGCAATATGTTGATCTGGAATCAACAGAACAAAAGTTGGGACCGAAGTTCTCTGCGCCCGGGCGGCCTCGCGGCATTCAAGCGCTGGGTGTTAGGTAAGTTGCGTTACCATTTGAAGCTCCCGGCCTCGATTACCACTGATTTACTCACGGCCACTGAGCGCAACCCGCCGTTTCCAGACGCTGTCCTTCCCTCCGCGACTTATAGCGACGATGCCCGGGTTTTTGTGTCCAGCCGCCGTCATGGGCTACTTGCAGTCGACATCGAAGACGATAACGTAGACATTGTTATGCCCTCCAAGAGCTTGGTGAAAGACATCGTACTGTCGCCAAACTTCGCACGAGACCAAACGATGTTTGCCACTGTGCAGGCGGAGGGTGTATTTCGCAGCACGGATGCTGGCAGCAGCTGGCAAAGCGTTAACAATGGCCTCGAAGCGCTAGAAATTTGGCAGCAAGAAATTTCGGAGCAAGGACGCCAGCAGGAAGCAACACAGAAAGAGTATTTTACGGCGCGTATGGCAATGGGCGCTTCTGAGTCTGGGTCGGGCGTCCTGTTTTTAGCGAGCGGAGCCGGCCTGTTTCGAAGCGACGATCTCGGTGAATCCTGGCGTCACTTAAATGTGCCGGTTCGCGACGGCCGTGACTTTGCCATTGCGGTCGCAACCTCACCCGATTTCGCTAGCGATGGCACCGTGATTGTTAGTATCAAAGGGCAAGGATTATTTCTAAGCGAGGACGGTGGCGAATTGTTTGTCGCGTTTGCGCCACCGCTTGCGGCTTCTAGTCGAACCATTAGCCAAATCCAATTCTCGCCACGCTATGCGATTGACGCCAGCTTATATGCAAGCTCGGAAGAAGTGCTGTATAACTCACGCGATGCTGGTACTTCATGGTTGGTGGTGGCGCGACCAGTGCGCTATGAAGACAGCCGCGATGTGATTCGATTCAGCGGCGATTGGCAACGCGCGCAGGGCGAACTGATGAGTGGCGGAAGCGAGATGTGCAGCGCAATACGCGGTAGTCGGGCGGCGTTTCGTTTCGTGGGTTCCGGTGTGCGCTGGCTGGGTGATGCTAAGCCTGACCTCGGAGCCGTAAAAATCACTCTCGATGGCGCCACTTTACCCGCCGATGCCTTGAAGCGAGGCGAATTAAACGACGGTACTAGGGCTTATGCTATCGATAAACTCGAGTATGGTGCGCATGAACTGGTCATCGAGCTGGCCGAGGCAGCGCATGGGCAGGTAACTGTTGACGCGCTGGACGTTCTCGGCGCGCAATAAAGCGGCAGGCGGTATGTCAAATTTATAAACCCCAAATCTTTTGTTGCGCTACCGCAAGATCGTCTGGCGTTCCAATATCGAGGTATTCTCCGTTCGGAAATAGATACGTGTCGACTTGCAACCCCTGAGTTATCGCCGCGCAAAATGCGCGACCTAGTTGCGGTTCTTCGGCGCTGTCTGTGTTGCGGTCTTCCACCCAATGTTGCAGCCAATCTGTGAAGCGTGCATTCCACACTGCTAGTAACCACGTTTCGCGCAGCGTGCAGGCAGAGTCTTTGATCACTATGGCGCGCAGCCTGCCATGTGAGTCGTAGTCAACCATATCGACTTTTTCCGGTTGGGTGGCGGGGAACAGGCCTAACATTACGTCGCTGTTGGCTGCGCTGCGTTTGGCTGCCAAGGTTTGTAATGCATCCGCAGGTTTGATCAAGATATCTGGAAAGCCGAATAAAACTTCCTTGTCTTTTGTCTCCCCGTAGGCTGCATTAACACTGTGCGGTACGGAAGGAGAGTGTTCGACGAAGATATATTGCAACCCCACACCATATTGTTTACCACTACCTAAAGTCGTAGGGATGTCGGTCTTGGTGTAACGCAGTACAATGCAGGCTTGGTCAGCATCTGCCCGGTGAAACTGCCGCAGCAGGTTGGCGCAAACTGGTTGCTCGCCAGCAGGAAAATTAATTGACAGCAGTTCTTTACTGCGTTCTATCTCACCCAAGCGACGCGCATGCCCTGCCGCTGGCATTAGGCCAATTCTATGCGGTTTTTGTGGCACTGCTATTTTTACTTTTTACCGAGAGCGCTGCTTTGGCGAATAATTCCAGCCAGTGTGCAGACACATTTTCCCAATCAAACTGCTGGATAACCGACTCGTTGCGAGTTGGGATTGCACCGATTTGCTTATCGTTTCGGAATATATTCAGCAGTTCCTTGCTCCAGTCGCTGTGGGTCGGTACCACAATGCCTGCACCCGTCTGTGTGATAATATCGGCAATCGCTGAGCGCTCGGGTACGATAGCGAGAATCGGTTTTCCCATCATGAGGTAGTGTGGCAGTTTGATACTCATCACGACTTTGCAATTGGGCAAATTCGCCAGCAACAGCAGCAGGAAATCATATTGTGCGAGTTTTTTAACCGCCTCTTCGTGGCTTGAGGGGCCATGCATGATAACGCCAGCCTGGCGCAAGCGCTCTCTTGATTGCTCGAAGTCTTGGGGTAAAAGACCGTGTACATGCAACTCCACATCGCTACCCGAAGCTCTAACTTGAGTCAGCGCCTCGGCAAGATCTCCGCCCGGTACGCGTGGTGGTTTAAATAGGGTGCCGAGAAAGCCAAGCTTGATAACATTTCCATCATTAGCAATAGCTTGCGCTTGGGTATTGTTATGCTCGTCCTCGGCATCCTCACGGTCGAAGTGATGATGAATAAAACTGGTTCGATTGGGTGGCACATCGTAGTGGTCTTCCAGCACAGCTTTTGCATACGCGTTGGTCGTAATGTTCATGTCGGCCGTTTGCAGCATCCGCTGTTCCCATTTCTTCAACCGATTGCGGTAAGGCTTGGGTGTTATGTAGTAATAATTTTCGTCATAACTCCACAGATCCTGCCAATCAATGATCCAATGAACCTGCGGGAATTTGTGCTTGATATAGAGCCCGATCAAGCCAATGCCATGGGGTGGAGCGCAAGTCAGCAGGCACACCTGTTTTCCCTTGGCCAGGTCGGCAGCGATAATCGTGAGTAATTTTCGTCGCGCCGTCAGCACAAACAGAATGTGCGGCGATGGGAAAAAAAGGTAGCGGTCCAACGTTTTCCTCAATCTGTGTAAACCTAGTCGCCGAACTACACCGGTGGGGTTATGC
>JBPCXM010000056.1:0-3618 GCA_051008535.1 Pseudomonadales bacterium
TGGCGTCGCCTTGGGAGCGCTGATGCAAGGACGGCAGCAGTACCGTATCGAACTCGAGGCCCTTGGCCTTATGTATGGTCATGATCTGCACGGCAGCACCAGACTCGTTGGCCGACTCGGCGTATTGCCGTTCGATGCTGTCTTCGATTAACTGCCAATGCAACGACTCTTCACTTTGTACCAATTGCTCAAGTGTGGTGAAATAACGTTTACAGTAGTCTTGCTCTGCGGTCGTCGCGTACACCGCATCACCGCCAAGCGCCTGCCATACACCTTGCACCGCGTAGTGCAAAGGCTTACGCTGCCGAGCCTGCCAGGCCGCCCCAAAGACCTCGCTCAATAAGGTCATACGGGGTTTGCCATCTTCACTTAGCGTGGGGATGCTTCGAAAACTGACAATTCTTTCAAGCAACGGTTGCTGCGACGTTTCTTGTGTCGGACCCGCAACTGCGAGTAAGTCCTTCAGGGTCAAACCGCACATGGGTAGCCGCAGTAGCGCCAACCAGGCTATACGGTCGGCGGGGTTAAGCAGCGCACGTGTGATACTTATCAAGTCGGTTACGCAGGCTTGATCGGATAACTTGTCCAGCTCGGCAGCTTGCCAACTTATTCCCGCCGCGCTTAGCGCCGGCAAAATATGCTCTGCGTGCTTGCGAGTGCGTAACAAAATCACAATGCTACCGTCGGGGTCTTGTGTGCGGGAAGTCGCAATCAACTCGCATATCTTTTGCGCCTCCGCATGTTTCGAAAGCGTGTCAAAGTAAGCGAAAGTCTGCACTTCGGTAGTACTGGTGTTTGGGTTTAGTGCGATAGAATCAACATAAGGTGTCGCTCCCAGGCGCAAGTCGTCCAATGGCGGAAACGCTGTTTTGAAGGTCGCATTCACCCAATCCACAATCGCTTGTTCAGAGCGAAAATTGGCATTTAATTCGAGTGGCTGCAGGGGCAGGTCGGCGATGCCGTGCTTACGTGCATACATAAACAAGCCAACGCGAGCGTTGCGAAACGCGTAGATGGACTGCATCGCGTCACCAACAATACACAATGTCTTGCGCGCTTCCGGATCGGCACCCCATTCTGCGGTGAGGCGCGCTAGTAGCTCGTGTTGCACGCGCGAGGTGTCTTGAAACTCGTCGACCAGAATATGCTGAATTTGATAATCCAATCGCAACGCCAAATCGCTGGGTGCATCGAGCGCACCGAGGGCGTCCAGTGCGCGCAAGCTGATGGCGCTGAAATCAACTTTCTGCGCGCTTTGGAACGATAGTTCGAGATAAGCGAGCAAGTGCCGCATTACATTTAGCAGGGCTTGTAGTAGCGGCCAGTTTTCTTGGGCGTAGGAGTGTTCGGGCAATTCGCGTATTTCGCATAACATGTCCAGTACGTCTTCCTGCGTTCGAAGGTCGGCCAACAGGTCGATAAATGCGGCCTTTTGCTGCTTCTCGGCTGCGTTGCCGGCGGGAAAGCCCTGGTTAACGGTTACAGTTTTGCGCCATTCGTTTTTGTCGGTTAACAACAAAGACCGGATTTGCTGCCAAGCAGTGACTGAGTCCAGATCAACACCCGGCAATTTGCTAATTCCTAACAAGTCTCTTAGCTGCGACGCCTTGTCGTGCTCTGCAAGCTTGCCCGCTGCATAATCGATCTGTTCGCACAGCGGGCCAGCGAAGACTTGCAAGCGTGCACTCAAGCCAGACAGCAACTCCTCAACCATGCTGCTGAGATAATCTTGCAGTAGTTCGGCCGCCAAACCGTCTTGCAAGTGAGCATACAAGCTGCGCCATTGATCGCGTTTGCGCAACAAGTCGACTAACAGGTTTTCAAGCTGGGCTAGCCTGCAATCAAGATGTATTACCACAGTGGCAATATCGGCCGCCAGCGCGCTGTCGTCTTCCAGTCTCGCAAACAAGCGATTAATCGCATCACGATACAATGGCTCGGCGTTGTCTTCCTGGCTGGGTGCGCCGCCAAAACCACTGGTGATTGGCATTTGCCGCACCAGATAAGCGCTGAATGCGTCGAAGGTGAAAATTCGCAGGCGGCCAGGGTTGACCAATAACTGCCAGTTATTATCTGCGTCGCGTTGCAACACGGCGCGCGCCAATGTCAGGGTAATCTTGCGGTGCGGTGCGGCGTTTTCTTCATCTTCGCTCTGTCCGGCGCGCAGCGCCGCAACAACACGCGCTCGCATTTCAGCAACCGCTTTGCGGGTAAAGGTAATGGCGAGCACTTCTTCAGGATTGTCGACTCGCGCCAGCAAGGTCAGAAAGCGCTGGGTTAACAGCTCGGTTTTACCCGAACCCGCCGGCGCGGTCACGCAAAAAGACTGGCTTGCATCCAGTGCTTGCTCGCGGACCGCAGCGTCCGCCAACTTAGGAGTCACGGTCAACGACCCCTTCAGCGCTGTTGCCAAGCTGGCGTTTCGGGATGCGGCACAAAGCTTTCAGGTCGCAGTAGCTGCAGCTTGCCGTGCCGTGTAGGGGTTTAACCTCCGCCTCCCCTTCGCTAAACGCGAAATCAAGTGCGCTGATTCCCGCATGCCATAAATTGACATAGTCGTCCCATGAAGTTTCATCTGTCCGCGCTCTTCTGCCGCCGCTGCTTTGCGGAAAGCCCGCGTTAGCGCCGCTACCTACTCCGACCCATTTCGGCTCGTGACTATCGACCCTCGCCAGCGCGATGCCGCTCACAGTTTGCTCCTGGCTAGAATTCAAGTGCAGCGTATACAACGGTAACTGCGGATCTTGTATCGGTTCCCCCTGCCAACCGACGGCAGTAACCACGCCAGTTTTGTAGTCAATCAGTAAATGCGTGCCGTCTTCAAGTTCGTCAATGCGGTCGATGCGCAATCGCTTCGGACGACCCGCTATGTCAACCTCCAATTCGTATTCACAATGCTTAACGGTAAATGGGGGGCGTTGGGCTTCTCTCTCAAGCCACATCGTAAGTAGAGCTTGCAACCTCGCCCGTTCTAACTCGAGCAAGGATTGCATGCTACCTGGCTGCGAGTTTTTGCCGATCGCTGTCAGCGCATCGCGAATGGCGGCAGCGACTATTTCCTGCACTTGATGGGCGGTTTTCTGCTGCAATGCCGCTTGCGAACTTAAATTGCGCCACACGTAGTCCAGGCAATGATGCACTAATATTCCCCGCTGCATCGCGCTGAGACCTGTGCACGGGGTTTCCAAGCGCGCTGCTTGTAAGCGATGTGTAGCGAACGCTCGAAACGGACACGCCGCCTGATTCGCATAAATCGCAACACCACCACGCAGCACCTCGCCGTCTTGTAAGGATGGTGCTTTCTTTGTGTCAATCGTTTCGAGTTCTATTGCTACCAACTCCGAGAGTGCATCGCTCTCCCCGGGCAATACTTGCGCCAGCAAAATTTCATTGACATCGACAATCAAAGCGCTGGGATCAAGAGCTTGTTGGTTTTCCTGTTGGGCATGGCTAAGCAAAATAGTGTCCGCATTGACCAAGTAAGTGTGTAACAAGCGCCTAGCGAACTGGTACTCTCGCTCCGGCCCGCAGTGTGGCATATTCAGCTCGCGCTGCAATGCTAGCGGAATAAGCGCACTGGGCCGCGCCAGGGGCGGCCACATCTTGCTGCTCAGGCCG
>JBPCXM010000057.1:0-10377 GCA_051008535.1 Pseudomonadales bacterium
CTCGTCCAGCTTCAATTCGCCGCGATCATCGAAGTCGAATTCGTGTTCCGCATAACGCACACTGGCGCCGAACGTGAAACCGCTGCCCAGCTCAAATTCAACCCCTGCACGTGCATAACCGGAAACCGAAAAGTCATTCGAAATCTCATCCGAGTCTATGACCACAAAACTGTCAGGTCCAGTCACGACGACCGTGGTACCATCCGGGTCTGTATCCTCCTCATCATCATCACCGCTAAGGTGACCCCAGGCGATCGACGGGCCAGCCGCCGCGTACAGACGTAGCCATCGCGCCGGACGCACGGCGACCACACCACCCATGAACACCTCCGCCATGAACAGTTCGGTATCCACCGCAACCCGCACGCTGCTGTTGTTGCCCACAAAACCGACGACGTCGTTCTTCCAGGAAACCAGACCACCGCCTTCGAATCCATATTGCGCACGGTCACCCCAAAGGCGCTGGCCGACGCCGCCACCCAATGGCAGGCTGGAATAGTCTCCGCGCAGCTCAGCACCGGCGCTGTCGTCCAGAGACCACGAATCGTCGGCATCCATGCTACCCAGCCAGACCTGCACGTATTTCTGGGCGAGGGTTCGTGGCACGTTGCCGTCTTCTTCCTCATGTGCTTGCACATTGCCGGCTAGAACAACCAACACCACCACAAAATATCGAGCCTGATTCCGCACCATCAAAACCTCATCGACCAGCCGAAAGAGACCTTATCGGTATCCGCGTAGATATACGCTGACTCGGTCAGTTCATACGACCAGGGCCCGAGTGTGTGCAGCACGTCCATTTGAAGGATAAACCACCCTTTTTCATTTACCTTCCCCGAAACAGTTGGCGGGCGGCAATTTTTGTTGCCATAAGATTGTCGTTCAGCATACTTCACATCGTCCAGGTAAGGCATCTCCCAGCATGACGTCATGTCGCACCGTCATACTTTGTCAAATTAGGGTCTATTTTGCTGTATCTTGACGCCCTGCAGGCCTAGCCACAAACTCTAACTTGAAGTTTCCAGAATCCAGCCTTCCTTAGAGTTATTTTGTCCATAAAACAGAATTAACCGCAGAGCGCATCAAACAAACAGTTCAAGCTCGTGGATATCTTCGCCCTGAATATATTTTATAATCCGGTACTGCCGGCCGACAGCGGAACCGCTTAATAACGCAGTGCTGATCATCTCGTCGGTATCAACTTCGCGTGCTTCCTTTAAGAGCTTTTCAAAGGTCGTAACGTAATTATCGGTGTGTCGCTTGCGGATGTCAGTACCGAAATACACATCCTGGATAGCGTCCCTGTCATCTCTTAATTTGAACGTCAGTACCGTCATCAGCCGAACAAAAAAAGCGTGGTCGCCTTTGCCAGCCATGCTGCGCCCCTCGGCGAATTCCTCTGTTGTCATCTCGCCACTACCTGTTGGCCCCACCACCGACATATAGTGAAACGCGGCGATAGAGCCCAGCTGGTCCTGGATAAGGTTCAATAACTTGAAATAACTGTCACGGCGTGAATGTAGCTCCAGCCGTCTGGCGTTCATCTCCTGTACATGAATGGCTTTGGTATTAGCGGTGATCTCTTTTTGTTGCATGAAGTGACCAATCACCAGCCAAAGGAATGCCAACGGGGCAAAAGCGCCTTCCAAAAAGCTGCCAATATCGGCCGTCGGTAAACGCACAAAGTTACCCCAACGGACGATGGCCAGCAAATAGATAAGCCCAACGGTTATCCAGATAGCGGTCACAATCAGCCCGAATACTACGCGCCAGTCCATGGAGAATGGTTTGTTGCTATTGCTCATTGAATCAGTCTATCTGAATTTGCTTTTGAAAAAAGCCCCTGCAAAGAATAATGGTTGATTTACATTCATTACGCGTTGCGTATGGAAAGGTCTCCATCCACGATTAACGTCGCACCAGTAATAAAGCTGGAAGCCGGCAAAACCAGACTCAGAGTCGCGTGCGCCACCTCCTCCGGTTCTGCGTAGCGGCGTAGCGCGATACGCCGCTTGGCGAACGTCGTTTTGTCTTTCTCGGGTATTCCATCATTAATCGCGGTGCGAATCGGGCCTGGGCACACGCAGTTTACGGTAATGCCTTCCTTGCCTAAATCAACGGCCATGGCACGCGTCAAACCAAGAGACGCATGTTTGGCAACCGTGTACGCACTGGCGTAGCGGGTAGCTCCTCTAGCCTCTGTGGAGGCGATATTAATGATGCGCGGATGTTCGGAGTGGCGTAGACTGGGAAGTGCTGCACGAATAGCCCACGCTTGAGCAGCAGTCATGACAGCCAACGATGTATCCCATGCTTCAGCAAAATTATCGGCGTCGACCATGGTGGGGATTACCAACCCTGCATTGTTGATTAGGATATCGATGGCGCCAAAATGGCTGGCCACTTGCTGTATTGCTTGCTCGACTGCTTCGCGGGACGACAAGTCGACCGTCAACGGGAATACATCACCGCCAGCCGAGCGAATCTCCTCGGTGACCACTGCTAGGCCCTCGCCATTGATATCCAGAATCGCCAGCCGTGCGCCCTCGTCTGCAAACAAGTGAGCTGTGGCGCGACCCATGCCGCTGGCAGCGCCGGTGACGATGGCTACGCTGTCGGTAATGGAGCGGCTGAGTTTGCTTAGTCGAGTCATGGTTTCGTGTCCCATAGAATCAGGTATTGTCGGCGAACGGTAATTCAGGGTACACGCAGGTGTAGTAGATAGCCGAAGTCGGGAACATCTAATTTGTCAGAACGACCTTCGAGATAGGCTTTTCGAGCATCATCTGGAGCGAAGTTTTCGACTAGCTCAAATCCAATTTCGCTAACGCCGCGCTCGATCTCCTCGGGCTTGAAGAAACTCAACATCGGCTCGCTTTGCGATGCGACAGCGAACCGCACACCTGCTAACAACATATTTGAACGCCAGTTTGCACTCGGAGGTCGCGACCAGTAGTCCAACACCAGCTCACTGCCGCTGGCAGCGATGGCGAGAATGGATTGCAGGCTTGAGAATATTGCTTCTCGTGAAAGGTAGTACGTGGTGCCTAGCCATGAAAAGAACGCAGGCTGGCTAAGGTTGAAAGTACTTTGCTCTAGCACATCAGCAATGCTCTGCTGTTCGAAGTCTACCGGTATAAAGTGCAGATTGTCAGGCTCCCACCCCTTGAGCAACTGGCGTTTCCAGCGTTGAGTGTCCTGCTGATCGACTTCGTATACGTTCAGCTGTGTCGCGCTGTCGCCGTTGCGTAGCGCAAAGGTATCCAGGCCCGCAGATAGAATCACATACTGGCTTAGCTGGTTGCTAATTTGGCGCTGCAGTCGGTCTTCCGTGTAACGCGAGCGAACAACAATTTGCCCACGCAGCTGGGTCAATTCAGGGGTCATGGTCCGCCTTAGGCTGCGTAGCGATCGAGTTAGTCCGGCAGGTTGCTTGAGCAAGAGACGCAACTTGGGACTTAGCAGTGCCGCGACCTCATCGTCGAAAAAAACAAATGGCGAATCGTCCAGCACGAGATGTACAGCGCGCTGAAATGCGGCGGCTTCCGCTGTTCGACTTCGAGTACCTTCTTGCAATGCGATGTTTCCTTATGGAGCGACCGGCAACTTATCACATGCAAGCGTCAAGGGTAAAATAAATCGCCTACGCGTCTATTCCCAAGAAAAAGTTGAGAGTCTGGCGTGCAATATCTGTATGCTATCCGCCCCAGTGATGAGAATCAGAAAACCGCAATGATAAAAGCAGCACAACTCTTTCAATCGATAGCCTTGCAACTGGTCTTGACGTTCTTCGTCCAAGCGTCCCTCGCGCAAAACGCGCTGGTGTTTCAGTCAGATTTTGGACTCAAGGATGGCGCCGTGTCGGCTATGAAAGGTGTTGCCTATGGTGTGGACAACAAACTCGATATTTTCGATTTAACACACGAAATCCCTGTGTTTAACATATGGGAAGGTGCCTATCGCCTCAGCCAGGCTACTCAGTACTGGCCAGCCGGAACTGTTTTCGTTAGCGTGGTCGACCCTGGCGTAGGCACCAATAGAAAATCCGTAGTTCTAAAAACCAGATCCGGGCATTTTTTCGTAACTCCCGATAATGGCACGCTTACTCTGATTGCCGAGAAATTCGGTATTGAGGAAGTGCGGGAAATTGACGAAAAAGTAAATCGACTGCAATACTCTGAATTGTCGCATACCTTTCATGGCCGCGATGTATATGCGTATACCGGAGCGCGACTGGCCGCTGGCGTGATCAAGTTTGCAGAGGTCGGTCGAAGCTTACCCGCTAGCGTTAAATCTATCCCTTACCAGAAAGCACATATCAGCGAGGGGAGAATCAAGGGATCAATTCCCATTTTAGATATCCGCTATGGCAATGTGTGGACCAATATCGGCCAGCAATTGTTTCAACAACAGAGCATTAATCCTGGCGACACCTTGTGCATTGATATTTTCAACAAGGCGGATAAGAAGTACGCCGCAGAAATGCCTTATGTGCGATCCTTTGGCGAGGTTGAGATCGGTCAGCCGGTGGTGTACATCAACAGTTTGCTCAACGCCGCTGTTGCCTTAAACCAGGTAAGCTTTGCCGCAACGCATGGTATTGAAGCAGGCGCTGATTGGAGAATCGAGCTGAGCAAGTGCACTCCCTAGCTTTTTCCCGAAGCGACTAAAAATTACGAATTGACGGGCAAAACCTCGATGTTTTGAAATCTGCACGGCCTGTACCACGCGATTTCGTGCTGGCATACTCGCTGCGGCCGTATTTTTCAGGAAGCTTTTCCAGTTTGCTGTGATTGATAAACTCAGCCATGCGAGCAATCGCGATGTTGCTCTCCGGCAACATCCCGAAAATCGGAAAGACATGGGGCAATTCATCCCAGATTTCGAGATAAAAAGACACATTTGCCTTTTTTGCTTGCGCTGCCGCGCGGACAGTGTCGCTCAGCAATATCTCCGTACTGCCTACCTGCCCCAACATTGGCGGTAGCCCATCGAAGTCGGCAAAGATTGGTGAGATAAAGCGATCTTCCGGAAGCGCTTCACCGATATATAGCTGATGCATTTCCGAAGCGCGGTGCGTTGGCAGCATGGGGTCCTTGCGCTTATTGAACTTGCGCGATTCACCGCTGTAGGTCAAATCCGCCAGCGGTGATAAAACGATGGCGTTTCCAGGCAGTGGCGTGCCTTCATCGCGCAACGCCAGCAAAGTACTGAGCACCAGTCCGCCACCAGCCGAATCGCCCGCCACGGTGATATCCTCGGCTTCGTGGCCTTCCTGCAACAAGTCGTGGTAAGCGGCAAGGCAATTCTCCAGGCCACCGGGAAATGGAACCTCCGGTGCCAAGCTATAGTGTACGATCAGTGCTTTTGCATTGGCGGCTCGGCAAATTTTTGCGACGAAGGCTTTGTGCTGGGTGGGGGTGCGCATAATGAACCCGCCACCGGGGAAATACAAAATAACCTTGCGTGCACGTTTACCAACGATACGCACCCACTCGCCTTCGTAATCGGATTTGTTAATCAATCGGGATTTGATATCCGCGGGCAAGCTTTTTTCCTGCTGCTCATTAAAACTACCCGTCATGCTGCGCATTGATTCGACGCTGCCAAACCGCATCAGTGGTTTCATCATCGTCCGGGTACAGACATTCATTAATTGCGCTTGCCAACTGGGCATAATCTATTACTCCGGTTGTGTTTTTTTGCGGGCCAGTACACCTTTGATTTCACCGAAACCTTCCTGCATATGCCGCCGATAGTTCTTGAGCAACGCCAGCGGTAAAAAGACTAGGTCGGGGCCATTGTTACATGCCGTGTGGGCTTTTACCGTATCGAATTGCTCCTCCAACGAGCCGCTGCTCCACGCATTCATGGTATTTTTTAGTTCAACCAGGGTGTCGGCGCATTGCGACAAGGTTTCGATCATGGACTCTATAGTGGAAAATTCCCTCGCAATCAGCTCCTCGCCAACACTTTCAACTGTCGCACCCATATTTCTCCCTAGCCGGCGGTATTGCGCTTGCACTTTGCTGCCAAACAGTGGGTCATCGATATATCGAGTCTTTGCATCAATCTTTTCCAGGTCCGCTGCGGTTAACACACCTTTGGCAAGAGGGAATATTTCTCGCGACTCATAGTCGATATGCTTCCTATAACCGGCGATGTATCGGTTGATGCTGTGGAGTAGCGCCGCTCGGTCAACAGCGCGGCCATTGACAACATGAGTCAGCTCGTTAAACAGTTTGTCGTTGTAAAAGTGCAGTGTTTCGTGTTCACGCTGCAAACGGTCTAGTCTGGCCTGAAATTTTTTTTCACGTTTGAGCAGGCCAGCGAATAGCAAGTCCTCTCGGGGATGGTGAAACTGGTCCGGGTAATGGGTCAGGTAGTCGACAATCTCCAGTAGCAAATGATAGTCCGGTATCTTACCTGGTTTGAGCTTGCTGACTTGCTGTTCCAGGGTATCCAACAGAGACAATATGTAGCCATGCTCGCTATACAAAGTCTCCACAATGCCAACCCAGGCATTGCCTTGACCTGCTGTATTCCTTTTAGGTCCTTCACGCGAAAAAGTGTAAAGATCATCCTCGAAAACTATTGCTTGTTCTACTGAATTCTTCGCGCTGTTCCGTGTCATCATCGGTAGCCTCGATATCCACTAACCCCTAATCACCCTATCTTGAGTATGAACGACAGAACACAGTTCCTCTATTGATTTAGATCAAGTTTATGGCTGATTGCTGTTGCATTTTTGCGCAATGAGAGCCAGATTCTGCAACGAAATAGCGATCTGGCAGAGAGCGATGCATGTTTCACGCTGGCCGATGGCGTCTTTGCTATGATGACAACAGAATCAGGAGGTGTGATGAAAAGACTAGAAGGTATGGACGCAGTATTCCTGCATACCGAATCACCGACTCAATATATGCACACGCTCAAGATTGCAATTTTCGATGCTCCTGAGGATGGCGCCGCGTATTCGTTTCAAGACCAGCTCGCGCATATCGCGTCGACCATCCACCGGGTGCCGCCCTTCCGCTGGAAAGCGCTGTCCATCCCTTTGAATATTCATCACCCGCTATGGATGGATGACCCGGATTTTGATCTGGCGCTGCACGTCCACCGCGCCGCATTGCCGGCGCCAGCAGGGGAAAAAGAACTTAGTGAATTTATTGAAAACATCGCCAGCACGCCACTAAATCGCGACCGCGCCCTGTGGGAATTGTGGATGGTTGAGGGCTACCAAGGCGACAAGGTCGCTGCGGTCTCGAAAGTACATCATGCGCTGGCTGACGGCGTGGGAACCGCCGAATTACTCGAGGATTTTATGACACGAAAACCCGGTGAGGATGTACCTGCATCCACGGGTAGTTTCGGCGAGCAAGTGCCGACTCGCGCGGCATTGGCATGGTCGTCTGTAAAAGACCTGGTGCGTGATCTTGGCAAGATTCCTGGTCAAATTGGTCGCATTCGCGCCGCTAAAAAACGCCGCGAGGCGCGCAATTTACCCTTGCAGGAGCAACCGCCTGAGCCTTATACCGGCCCGTTCACGCTACTTAACGGGCCGCTAAGTTCGCACCGCAAATTCACCTTTTTTACCGTGCCTCTGGAGGACATCAAGCTCATCCGCAAGGCTTTCAATACAACCATCAATGATGTGGTCTTGAATATGGTGGCACAGGCACTCCGCGAGTATCTGCAAACACGCAATGCGCTGCCCTCCGAGCCACGAAACGCGACCGTACCGGTTTCGACGCGCGCACCCGAGAAGGTGCACACCTACGGTAACAAAGTGGGCTCGCTGTGCGTTTCGCTATGTACCGATATCGAAGATACTGTGCAGCGCTTGCCGGCTATCCACCGTGCGGTAGAAGCATCGAAACTGGAATTTGAGGATACCAAGGGTGGGCGCGCGGCTGATTTTGTCGGCCTGTTGCCGCCGATGGCGGTGAGGGCCATTGGCAGCTATTCGCGCCGGCTATCAGAGCAAGGAAAGTCGCCGTCCTTCAATGTGATCGTATCGAATGTGCCCGGCCCGCGTCAACAACTGTACGATGACTACCTGCCGATGCGTGAGTTCTATTCGATCGGTCCGGTGCTTGAAGGGGTTGGCCTGAATATTACTGCATGGAGCTTCCGCGATAATTTGAGCTTTTCCGTTCTCTCCTGCTACCGGGCAGTTCCTGAGCCCAACGAAATCAGGGACAGCCTGCTGTGCGCTATGCAAACGATGAAAACAGCAGCTCTGGCAAGTACTCGCGAGGATGAGGGTGAATCGAAAACGGTGCCAGATGATGAGGCTCCAGTGGATATGACCGAGCACGGCGAGGTGTGACAGCTTGATTGATTTCCCTTGGGAAACACAACTCAACCTCACACATGGCTAACACGATTATTCTATGGGAGTATCCTGGGCGTGGCCGTGATGATTTAATAGTCGCAAATCGCTATTGTGCCAAGAAGCCCCCATCTACGGGTATCGCTGCTGCAGTAACGTAGGAAGAGCGCTCCGAGCACAACCACAGCGCAGCTTGTGCAACTTCTTCCGGCTCACCGAGCCGGCCAATGGGCTTGGACTCTCGCATACGCTCTGCTATCTCAGGGTGATCGCGCAGCATTTCGCTGGTCATGGCGGTATTGATGGCGCCTGTCAACAGCACATTAATGCGAACACCCTTGGCGCTGTAATCCAGGGCTGCCGCCCGGGTTAATCCGATCACGCCGGCTTTTGATGCAATATAGGCCGGCATATCCGCAATTCCAACCGCACCCATTGCTGATCCATTATTGACAATAGATCCACCACCATTGTTCAGCAGCGCGGGTATCTGGAAGCGCAGACAGTTCCACACACCTTTTAGGTTGATTGCGACAACCCGGTCCCACTCCTCCTCCGGATATTCAGCCGTGGGGGCAAGCAAACCGTCAACGGCGCCATTGTTGAATGCACAATCCAGTCGGCCAAATGTGTTTACCGTTTCTGCTACCGTCTGTTGCACATCATCTGCGCACGCCTGATCCATCCTTTGCCAAATCACGTCACGGTTATACTCCTTTATATCCTCGGCCGTCGCCTCCAGCTTCGTTGTGGTAGGACCAGCAAGCATCAATTTCGCACCCTCCCTGGCAAACAGCAGCGCAGTAGACTTACCGATTCCAGAACCCGCACCCGTGATCATCGCAACCTTGTCCTGCAGCATGCCAATCATCGAAGTACCCGCTTGGTAGAATAATTCATGTGACCTCCGGACAATAATAGTATAGGAGTACGCCTTTCCGTTATCGACTATGGTATTCCAGTATTTGTACTCAATCCATAAAATTCCTCACCTAGAATAAAGACAATCGGCTATATGTAAGCTTCGGTTTACGCGAGGCACAATGCCATTGTAACGCCGCCAGCAGATGTTAAGATGTTGATAATTCGTTACTATTGTCAATGCGATCTGTGGTTTTTACGCACTACCAATGGCAGGAGGCGAAGCCATGTCACTGTTTGAAACCAAGGCACAAACGCGCAGCAAACTGCTGCACGAATACGAAAATCAGGAGTTTCTAATTTGGAGTAATTCCAGAGGAAAATACATGGTGTATCGGGATGCTGATCCAGACAAACAAGATTTTACCGATTCTGCCGACGAAGCCGAAGCTTATAATTACTCGATTGCTATCGAGATTTGCCTGGAGGCCAACACACTGGAGCCAGTGCTGTTGATGCTGCCGGTAGCGCCGAATTAAAATTCCGGCGGTGGCATTTGCTCCTACAAGCTCGAATCTGAGTTCTAGGGAGCCTCTGATTTCACCTGAACCGATCAACCAGTCGACTTTTTTGATGCTCACCCCTGTAATGAATTTCCCCGAAAATTGATTTGTATCAAACCGATTTTCCGCAGGAAGTTCAAGCTGCGTACATAGACACTTGCAACAACTATTAGCGGACGAGGAGTAGCGAGCTATGAAAAACGCGCCTGTATTGATAGGCTTGGTATTGGCTTGCTTCCTAAGCGCATGCGGTGGCCCCAAATCGTCACGCGGCTTCAGTTGATGGTGACGTGGCCAGAGGGCAACAAGCCTTTTCGAAATTTAAGTGTAACGACTGCCACAGTGTAGCCGGACTGGATGAGCTGAGAGAAGGTGTTGAGCCCGTGATGACCGTTCCTTTGGGTGGAGAAACTACCCGCATCAATACCTACGGCGAACTGGTCACCTCGATTATCAATCCTTCTCACAAGATTTCTAAGAATCACCCGTCAACGCAGGTAGAGGAAAACGGTCAGTCGATAATGCGCAATTACAACGACGTGTTGACCGTGACCGAAATGATCAATTTGGTTGCGTTTCTACAAGCTCAATATCAATTGCAGGAATACTATCGAACAC
>JBPCXM010000058.1:0-7977 GCA_051008535.1 Pseudomonadales bacterium
ATACTTTCTGTTGCACTTGCCGTAGGCTCGCGCCTCCCAGGGGTTACCTGGCACCCTGCCCTATGGAGCCCGGACTTTCCTCCACTATCTTGCGATAACAGCGACTGTTCGGCCAACTCTGCGGATAAGATAGCTTGGTTGCGCGTTTTTAACAATGGGGTTTGGAACATGTCGCTTTTCGTGTGCGTCAATACCGGGCTAAACCGAGGGGCAATTTGCCCCTCGATTCAGCCCTCGGCAGCTACGATTAGCCATTTGGCAACACTCTTACTTGCACGGTTTCCTAACGCTTTTTATTCAAGGCCTGCTGGTACAGCTGATTTTTCTTCGCACCGGTAATTTGTGCTGCCAGCGCTGCGGCCTGTTTGAGCGGCAAATCCTGCAACAGAATATCAAGCACGCGACTTGCCTCAACGTCGGTGACATCTTTTTGCTCACGCTCACCCTGAACCAATATGACGATTTCGCCGCGTTGTTGATTGGCATCGCTACTAACAAAATCACATAGCTGCGCCAGATCGCCGCAATAAACGGTTTCGTGCATTTTAGTCAGCTCGCGCGCTAGCACAGCCGGCCGATCAGGACCTAGCTCACGGCGCATGTCTTCCAAACAAGCGATTACGCGATGGGGCGCTTCGTAACATACCAAGGTGTGCGGCAGCTCACGCAAGGCGCGCAGCTTGTCGCTGCGGGCGGCGGATTTCACCGGCAAAAAACCGATAAATAGGAAACTATCAGTGGGCAACCCCGCTACTGACAAAGCGGCAATGGCGGCATTGGCGCCAGGCACGGGTAAGACTCGGTGCCCTGCCGCACGCACCTGGTTGACGAGCCGATAGCCAGGATCGGAAATAAGTGGCGTACCGGCGTCACTGATCAGGGCAACACTGTCGCCGGCATCCAGCGCAGCAATCACTTTCTGAGCAGTATGTTCTTCACTGTGTTCGTGATACGGTATAGCCGCCGTGTGAATATCATAGTGCTGAAACAGGCGTTGGCTATGACGGGTATCCTCGGCTGCAATCAAGGCTACCGTTTGTAGGACGTGGACGGCTCGATGTACCATATCACCCATATTGCCGATCGGTGTTGCTACAACATATAAACCGTGATCAATTTTCAACAGTCTCATTCCTTACTGCGTGGCCGGCCGCAAACACTGCGTCTAGTGCTGGCCTTGTATCTGCTAACGTATTTGGGCGCATGTACTGTGCTTGAACAGGAGCCAGTCTACCGTAAACCATCTCTGCAAGAGCAAACAATCGCCAAACAGATCGAGCATTGGTTGCAGCGAGCTGCAACACGCCAGGAGCCGGGAGCGAGTGAGGCACGGCTAAAGGCCGCGAACCTGCTTATCGATAGTAAACAGCCGGACAGAGCGCGACGAATTGTGGCGCAGGTAGCCCGTTCACCCGAACTGCCGCCTGTGCTTGCGACCGAATATACCATCGTCAATGCGCGGCTGCGTTATAGCGAGCAGCAGTATGAGAACACACTTTCCTTGCTCGATAGCATTGATACAGGTGAACAGCTTGGTCGCGAGCAGGAAGTGCAAATCAGCCTATTGCGCGCTCGTGCGTTGGGCAAGCAAGGTCAACTGATTGCGAGCGCCCAGCAACGTATATTCATTGCCCCATTGCTGCGCGACCCGGATTTACAGGCCCGAAATCATGACGCGACTTGGCGCACACTCGTGCAAGTGCCAGTCAGCGAGCTGGAAACGCAAGCACGGGCAGCGAATTCGCGTGAGTTGCGCGGCTGGTTGACACTGGCGCTATTACACCGGTTTTTTGCCGACGATGTGGTGCGCCAGGATGAGCAGCTAAAAATCTGGTTAACGGAATGGCCCGACCACCCCGCCGCTGAGCGCCTACCCCAAGAACTGGCCTCACTGCAGGAAAGTACGGCGAGTCTACCTAACAATGTCACTCTGCTGCTGCCCTTGTCGGGTAAACTGGGCGCAGCGGGTGCCGCCATACGCGATGGTTTCTTTGCAGCCTTTTATCGTAGCGGGCAACAGGACGCCATGCAAGTCAACGTAGTTGACAGCAACATCGCTGCCAATTTCAGCCAGCAGTATTCAAATCTAGCGAGCAGCGGCACCGAACTGATTATTGGGCCACTGCAAAAAGATCGCGTGCAAATGCTCACGCAATTTGAAGAGCTACCCGCCCCCACGCTGGCGCTGAACTACGCCGACACAGACACAGTTTTACCTTTTTATCAGTTTGCCTTGTCTGCCGAGGACGAAGCCAGTCAAATTGCCGAACGCGCTACCCTGGACGCACACCGTCGAGCGTTGATTATTTGCCCCGATAATTCCTGGGGCGACCGGGCAGCAGCGGCATTTAACCTGCAATGGAGGGAGTTGAATGGCATTACGCTGGACCATGTGCGCTTTCAAAAAGCTGAAACGGTATCGGCGTTAATCAAGAAGGCTCTGCACGTACATTTCAGCGAGCGGCGTTCACGCCGCATAGAACAAATTGTGCAAACACAAATCGAATTTTCGCCTCGCCGACGCAAAGACGTTGATATGATTTTTTTAGCCGCGCGGCCACAAGAAGCGCGTTCACTGAAACCTATTCTGGCCTTCCACTATGGCGGCAATATACCAGTCTATGCCACATCGCATATCTATTCGGGCAATCGTCAATGGCGTAAGGATAGCGACCTAAACGGTATTGTTTTTAGCGACATGCCCTGGATTCTGGACCCCGATCAACCACTCAAAACCATGTTGCAGGAATACTTACCAGACGAATCGCAACGCTACAGCCGCATGCATGCCTTTGGCGCAGACGCCTTCCGCTTAATTTCGCGCCTGCGGCAACTGGAGACCAACCCCAACGCGATGCTTCGCGGTTCTACCGGTTCGTTATACATGAGTGCGGACAAACAAATACACCGCCGTCTTGACTTCGCCAAGATAAAACTCGGCTTACCGGTGCGCATTCCCGACGAGCAACAAGCAGGCGATGATTTCGCCAACCGCAGGCTGTAACCTGTGAGCCCAAACAACGTCAGCGGCGCTGATGCCGAAAAGCTGGCGCGTGCCCATCTGGAAGCACAAGGTCTGAGCCTTATTAGCGCAAATTTTACCTCTCGATTCGGCGAAATTGATCTGGTAATGAACGATCAAAGCGCCATTGTGTTTATCGAAGTCAGGCATCGAAAAAATCCAAGCTTCGGCACAGCGCTGGAAACGGTTAACCGGCGCAAACAAAAGAAACTCATACTGGCTGCGCAATTTTTTTTGCAGAAAAAACGCTGGAGCAATAAAGACGCCCGATTCGATGTGATTGGTATTAGCCCCAACGGCAGCAGCGGTGAGCTGGAATACAATTGGTGCAAAAATGCCTTTTTGGTTTAGCGATCACGACTCAGGCTTAGCGCAGATAAACTATGCAGTACGATAAATCATTGCGCAACATTCTGGCTGCTAACGTTGAACAGGCGATGGGCGTGATTGAGCCGCTGCTGGGAGATGTCCATCGCGCGGGAGAACTAATAGCAGATTGCTTTCTACGTGACGGAAAGCTGATGTTGTGCGGAAGTTCCGGCGCGATAGCGATCAGCCAGCACTTAACGGCTATGCTGGTAAACGGCTTTGAATATGATAGGCCGAGTTTGCCGGCACTGGCGCTAACGGCAACCGAGGCAGCGCATACCGATGAGAATAACTACCGCGAACTCTATGCACGTCAGGTCCGTGCTCTTGGTCACCCAGGCGACGTAGTGTTGCTGTTTTCAGCGAATACCAATTCAGCGGCGTTGGTACAAAGCGTGATTGCCGCACACGATCGACAACTGCAAGTTATTGCGATTACTGGCGCAGAAGATCAGGATGTATCGTCAATTCTGGAACCGGAGGATAACGAAATTTATGTCGCCACCAGCAGTCCTACGCGGATCGTAGAAGCACACTTGTTGATAGCGCATTGTTTCTGCGCCCTCATAGAACATAAACTTTTTGGTATTGGAGAATCCGCATGACGCGTGCCACCAGTCTTTTATTGCTGCTCTGCTTGCTGTTTTCTTGCTACGGGTGCAGCAGTTTGGTTGCGGCTACACGCTCCGGACCAATCGAAGACGATTATGGCAAACGCAGCCTTGGAAGTTTTATAGACGACTCGTTTATAGAAACCAAAGCCAAAGTCAATTTAAAGAAAGCGGACCGACAACTAGCGAAGGCGCACATCAGCGTGATTAGTTTTAACGGCGTGGCGTTGTTGGTCGGTCAAGTACCCAGCACTAAGCTAAAACAGCGCGCTGGCGAAGTAGTGGGCAAAATACGTGGTGTAAAGCGGGTGCATAACGAATTGACCGAGGCGGGACCACTATCGGTTCCAGCGCGCTCCAACGATACCTGGCTAACAACGAAAGTGAAGTCGAAGCTGCTGGTGGCACGCAACATCAAGGCAAATCGAATTAAAGTGGTGACCGAAAATGGCGTAGTCTATCTGCTGGGTCTTGTTTCGCGCGATCTGGGCGACCGCATTGTAGCCGCAGTGCGTAATACTTTTGGGGTTCAGAAAATAGTACGTATTTTCGAATATATCGAGTAAGCAGGATGCATTTTAGAGCCGGATCGACACCTATGAGCAAGTTAGAAAGTAACGGAGGCTTACTTAACGATTTTCAGCTGCGGTCGCTGCTGCTTTCTTTCCGGCCTGGTATCGGTCTCTGGCACCGGTTGCAGGGGCGGCATATCATTCTCGAATAACATTCCCTGGCCATTCTCTCTGGCATAGATTCCCAATGCGGCGTGAATGGGGACGTAGACATCTGTGGCAACCCCCGAAAACCGCGCGTTGAAGCGCAGGTCGTCATTGCTGATTTTCAGATCTACAACCGCTGATGGCGAGACATTCAAGACGATTTGGCCGTCTTTAACGTATTGCAGAGGCACATCAACGCTTTCACGAGTAGCATCCACCAATACATAGGGCGTGCAGTCGTTTTCAAGTATCCAGTCGTACAGCGCCCTGATCAAATACGATCGGCTGGATGTCATTGCCATGAATGTACCCCTTGAAGCCTATAAATTGATCACTATTGTATCAGCTTCCGTCGCGCATTTCTCGTTCACGTTCCGATAAACTTATCTGAAACGACTCACGGGCAAATACGCGTTTCATGTATTGGTGCAGCGGTTTGGTTTGCCGGGTTTCTGAAATGCTGATCTCCAGCATGGGCAGGCGCCACAATATTGGCGCCAGACAGCAGTCGACCAGGGTAAACTCATCGTTCATAAAATACGGTTTTTCGCCAAAAATGGGCGCTACGCCCATCAAACCCTCGCGTAGCTCCTTACGCGCCTTGTCTAACGAACGCGATTTACCGGACACAACAGCATCGACCAGCGCGCTCCAGTCCTTCTCTATACGGCAGATATACTGGCGGCTCTCGCCGCGCGCTACCGGGTATACCGGTAGTAAAGGTGGATGCGGGAACCGTTCGTCTAAATATTCCATCATGACGTTGGGTTCGTATAAAACCAGCTCTCGATCAACTAAAGTCGGCAAGCTGTTGTACGGATTCATGTCGGCGATGTCTTCCGGCAACTTATTGTCCGTTACATCGATGACGTCGACCGTCACGCCTTTCTCGGCGAGCACAATACGCACTCGATGGCTGTAGTGACTCGTTGCATCGGAAAAAAACGTCATCGACGATCTTTTTGCCATGACACCCATAAAGCTTACCTCGCTGACAGTGTCAGCAGTTAGTGAACGTCTTTCCAATACTCACGGTTTAGCAAATAGGCAAAAACTAAAAATACACCCAGAAACAACATGACATAAATGCCGATGCGTTGCCGGTCTACCGTCATCGGCTCGCCCATATACTCCAGAAAATTGACCAGATTGTAGACCGCGCTATCAAACTCGTCCTCCGACAGCTTGCCCGGCTCGGTAATCTTCAATCGCCCGCAGTGTTCTTCGAGTATATCTTCACCCGTTAAAATATCGCGCTTGATGCCGCCGTTGGCTGCCTTGGCAGGTCCTAGGGCACATTCAGTTGCCCCTTGCAGCTCCAACAACGCATGCGGCATACCGACGTCTTTAAAGACCCGATTATTAACACCCCAGGGGCGGCTGGGATCGATATAGAAGTTTCGCAGATAGGTGTATAACCATTCCGGTGAGCGCAAACGGGCGACCAGGGTTAAATCCGGTGGCGCGACACCAAACCACTTTTTTGCACCTTCCTCCTGCATGGCGATTTCCATCAGTTCGCCGATCTTGCTGTTATCGAACACCATATTTTCCAGCGCCAACTCAGCGGGAATATCCAGATCGTTGGCCACCCGCTCGTAGCGCCCGTACTTCAGTGAATGACAGCCCGCGCAATAGCTGAAATATACTTGCGCCCCAGACTGCAGCGAGGCCTTGTCGTGCAGGTTTGCCTTGAATTCGTCGCACTCCATAGTCCCGCAGGCGTAACCGGATTCGGCGCCAACAACTTTAAGCGGCAAGAAAGACAGCACAGCCACTATCACGAAAGCACCCAGTGTTTTCCAAAAGCCGATACCGCCGTCCATCGTCACGCGCGCGGGCTCGGGTTTGGTGTAATCATTCTTCACCAGGAAGGGCAAGGCAAAGAAAAACACGCCTACCAAAGCCGTGTAAGTCAGAATGATACCCAGGTGGTTAGCTTTCATATCGCCCCAATAAGAGAACACCACACCGAACATGAACGCACCGAACACGCCACAGATGATTTGCCGCAGCAGTGGCCGCGTTTGGTTGGGATTGGTCCAGATCGGCATGGTGATAAAGAAAGCGAAATAAACCACCGTATTGACCTGCGCCAACAGCGTTCTGGCAATTGTCGGGGCCTTGACACCTAACACCCCGAGAATAATAAATGACGCGGAGAATATCAGGATCATCACCTTCGGTACGACGCCTTTGTAGCGAATGGACTTGACTGGGCTACGGTCCAGCCACGGCAATACAAACATAATTGCGATGGCAGCCGCCATGACAATAAAGCCGAGAAACTTGGCGGTCAGCGGCCCAAGGTCAATCGTTACCGCGCGCAGCATTGAATAGAAAGGCGTGTAGTACCAGACCGGCGCGATGTGTTCCGGCGTTTTCAGCGGGTCGGCCTGTTCAAAGTTCGCGAACTCAATAAAGTAGCCGTTCATTTCTGGGAAAAAGAAAATGATGGCGCAGAACACAAATAAGAATATTACGATACCGACGATATCATGCACGCTGTAATACGGGTGGAACGCAATGCCATCAAGCGGCACGCCATCCGGTCCTTTGGTTTTCTTAATCTCGATGCCATCGGGGTTATTTGAACCGACTTCGTGTAATGCCAAAAGATGCAACACCACCAGTGCCAGCAGAATAATAGGTACTGCCACCACATGCAGCGCAAAGAAGCGATTCAGCGTAATGCCGGAGATTAGGTAATCTCCGCGTATCCATTCCACAAGTGCTTCACCGATGACTGGAATCGCGCCAAACAGAGAAATAATCACCTGCGCGCCCCAGTAAGACATATTGCCCCAGGGCAATACATAGCCCAGGAAGCCCTCGGCCATCAGCGCGAAGTAAATGAGCATGCCGAATATCCACACCAACTCGCGTGGTTTCCGGTACGAGCCGTAAAGCAAGCCGCGAAACATGTGCAAATACACCACGGCGAAAAACGCCGACGCACCCGTCGAATGCATATAACGGATAATCCAACCGTAGTCGACGTCGCGCATGATGTATTCGACCGACGCAAACGCGCGCTCGGACGTGGGTTCATAGCTCATGGTCAGCCATACGCCGGTCAATAACTGATTGACCAGCACCACCAGCGACAAGACGCCGAAGAAGTACCACACGTTAAAGTTTTTGGGCGCGTAATACTTACCCATATGCGTGTCCCACGCACGGATGATGGGCAGGCGGTCATTGGTCCAGTCGCGTAAAGCTATGAGTGCGTTAACCATTACGCGTTCTCCTGATC